>DCUE01000007.1:0-4750 GCA_002328465.1 Candidatus Dojkabacteria bacterium UBA2222 | reverse complement strand
AATTAATATTTTTTTCATAATATTAATTAAAATAAATTTATTTTTTTTATCTAACTTCTCAGTTAGCTTTAATTCAAGATCTTTTTTAAACCTGTTATCTATTAGAGATTTCTCCAATATTATTGTTTCTACTAAGTTATATTTTTTCATTAATCAATTCTCTCAATTTATTCAAAGCTCTATTCTGAATTGTTGTTACATTAGAAATCGAATAATTCAATTCATTTGCAACTTCTTTAATACTTTTTGATTCAACAAATCTTTTATTAATCACCGCTCTATATTTATCAGAAAGAAGAGGCATTGCATATTCAATCTGTTTTATAAGATTTTTTCTCTTAGGCGATTCGATATATTCATCTTTCTCAATATATAGATCTTCATCAAGTGAAAAGCTTTGTATTGAATTCTCTTTGCTCCACCTTTGTCTTAATTTGTTTAATGCAATTCCACATAGGAATGTAAAAAATTTAGACTTTGTGGAATCAAAATTATCGATTATTTCAATCAATAAAAAATAGGTATCACTAATTACCTCTTCAGTAATTTCTTTACTGTTTGTTTTAGAGAGAATAAATCGGAATAAATCATCGAAAGTGAGTCTGTAAATCAATGCGAAGTCTTCTTTCTTTTTCTCCTTAATATATTTATTAACGAGCTCTTCCATTACATAGAGGATATAATATTAGAGATATATTTCATATATGTATACATATATATCAATGTATGTCACAGTTTCAAAGGAGGAAATGTTTATTGCATGGGGGTATATAAAAAGCGAAAGAAGAAGCACTTACTAAATAAATAGTTGAAATTGGTTAGATTTCTGCTTCTTCCTTCTGTTGACTACTACCGAGTAGTCAAGTGAGAACAGTATATATATTTATTAAAAAAATGTCAAGTATTTTTTATTAGAATTTTATTTCTTCGGCAAGCCTGATTAATTCTTTATCATTAGGATTCTGTTTTACTAATTGAAAGAAAAGAGATTGGAAAAAAGTCTCTCTATCTTGGGTTTTTTGTTTGTGTGTTAAGGGAACTCCTTTAGGAGAAAGAAGAGCGGTTTCAAAATCGAATATTAGAGAAACAAAAGTTTTATTACTTAATACTGCAAGGTTTCTAGTTAAGGTATCTCTATGTTGTATCCCAATTTGATGTATTTGATCAATTGCTAACAAACCATTATCAAGCATACTCTGATACTGTTCAATACTGTAAATTTTTAATCTAGAATACGGTATTAAATAGTTTTCAGTTCTTGTAATGTTAAAAGTTCCTAAGTGAGTTGGAATCGAACAGAGTAGTTCAAGAGATGGAATTTCTGCTTCCGTGCATCTTCTATATGCTTCTTGTTCTATAATAGCTTTCTCATTATTGGTAATACATTTTGCAAACACTTCGATATCCTCTACTTTACCCCCCTTCTCTACCGAAAGAACATATTGAGAAACAGAGTGCTGATTTTCTCCCATGATGTAAATTCCTTTATTTACAGTCGGATTGAATTCTTTAATTTCCAGAACTCTATCATTTGATTCTGTTTTGATATTTTCTATTTGAATTACAGTATTAAGAACAGAGAGTGTAGAGAGATCTTTAGAATCTGTATCTTGGGCGTTTTCAGGTGTCATAGTAAGATATATATTTGAGATTCTTTTATTGAAACGATTAAGAGCTCATCCATTTGTAAATCATACTTTCTTAGCATGTCAGTAAGAGTTGCGTTTGTATCTGTTAATATATCAATTGAGCGTTGTAGATTACTTACTAGTCCAGGGTATTTCATTTTAAGACTTTCACTTCTTTCAAGATCTAATATCTTAATAGGCATTGAATCAAATGGAATTTTAATATACTGATTATCAAGTCCTTGAATGCTATTTAGTCGCGATATAGAGGGAGGTAAAACAACATCCTGTTCATGAAGTTCTTGTGGTATTTTTACATATCTTTCAGAACCTTCTTTTCTTTTTACCATAGATTCTTCGTATCCAGCATTTGCTAATTTCTCAGAAATTACTAAGGTGTATCCTTCCTCAATTGGGTATTTTTCCATATATTAATAATCCAAATTAAATATCCTCAATCTGTATAACTTTCTCATCTTTATATTGTCTTAATATATATGATGAAGAATGATTAATCAATATTGTGTATATGAATTTATATAATTGACTATCTTGTGATCAAATGAAGGAATTGCATAATAGGAAGGGAACTTTTAAACAAGGGAATTTCAGAATTCATTTGGAAGAGGTATATTTATAAAAGCAAGAAAATAGAGATTGTGTTAAAGAATAACTAGGATAGTGAGTTTTGATGGTTCACCATCCTAGTTGTTAATGAAAGAACTTTAATTCATTGATTATGAGGTACTAGATTTCTTCTAGAAAAGCCTCAAGTTCGCTGAATAACTTGTGAAGTTCTGGCCCCGGACATTCGTCCTTGTGTGCACAGTTGTCACAATCTGGTTCCTCCACAGGTTGCAGCATATCCCAAAGTTCATTGAGAGCATAAGGGAGTTCATCTGCATCTACAGCGGCAGCAAAGCATTTGTCACCTTGGTCATCTTCGCCAATTATCGCGATTGTTTTGGCTCCTTTCGGAATCTTATACTGGATAACCTTTCTGGCTAGTTCTACGCCTTGCCCTTGAAAAACTTGATTTCCAATCTTGATTTTCATGTTATTCTCCTTTTAAGAACGGTTTTGGTTTATGGACATAAGTCCACTGCAGAAGATGATTATATCAAAGCGTAAGAAAAGCGACAATACTATAGGGGTGTGTAGTCTAGAGATTTGAGAAATATCAATTTACTTTTGATATAATTTGAGAATAATTTTATGACTGATATCATGAAAGATTCATATTCAGAAATTCTTGGAGATAAAAAAAGAGTATTGGTATTACTTGCTCATCCAGATGATGCCGAGATAATTTTTGGAGGAACTATTGCTAGATTAATTAAAGAGGGTAAAAAGGTTAGAACAGTTATTGCAACAAATGGTAATAAGGGTATGCACGAAGGTAATTATTCAAATGAAGAATTTAGAACTATTCGTTTACAATCACAGAAAAATGCAGGTTTTAAACTTGGATTAAAGGAAGATGAAATATTTAATCTTGATATACCTGATGGTGAATTTGAAGCATCAATAGAGAATATTGAAAAGATAGTATTTCATTTGAGAGAGTTTCAACCAGAAATTGTTGTTACTCATAATCCATTTGAAATGATAAATGATTTTTCTGATGAAGTAAGTTGGATAAATCATAGAGATCATAGGAAGTTAGCAGAGGCGGTATTCGATTCTACTTATCCTTATTGTAGAGATAATGGCTTTTTCCCACATCAAATTAATAAGGGCTTAAAAGCGTGTTATGTATCAGAGTTCTTAATGTCAGATTCGTATATAAGAAACAATTCTATTGGTTTTGACGTATCAGATTTCCTTAAAGAAAAAAGAGAGGCTCTAATGGAGCATACTGCGGGTGGTGTCTTGTCTCAAGAAGAAGTAAATGGATTTATGGAAGAGATACAGAAAGAGAATGGAAACTTTGAAGTGCTTGGTTATAGAAAAATAGAGTAACTAATTAAACTGGTAAGTGGTGGGAAGAGTTTGAAATTCAAACTTTTATTTAGTTAATACTGAACATTCGAAGGTATTAATTTTCCTACCATTTGAAATTCCTTGATCAGAGAATGAACAATTTGTACCACAGGAATAGTCCCATTGCCCTTCTTTAAGGTTTTTACTTTCCTCATGTTTTTTAGCCCATTCACGACACTCTTCTAATGTTTTAAACTGCTTATCATCAAATATTGATTTTGAGTCTGCAGTTCCATACCAAATTGAGCCATACCAGGGATATTTATTATCGTATTCCTCCTTTTTTTCCATGCCAAGGTTAATCAGAAATCCTACAAAAATAATACCGACGAGATATTTAAATAGAGTCAGACAACCAGTGGCAACTTTCTTCTTTGTAGAGATTTCTTCCTTAGGTTCCTCAGTAAAGTATGTGTGATTGTTCATACTTATTGATGATAGCATAGAAGAAAAAATCTTTGAATAGTAATATTGAATTCTGGGGTGGAAGATGGGATTTGAACCCACAACCCTCGGTTCCACAAACCGATGCTCTAACCAATTGAGCTACATCCACCATGTACAACCATTATATCAAACTATAATTGAATTAGTAATGATAAAAGATTGTAATATCTATTTTTTACTAAATTCTTTATTAAATGGAGATTCTTTAATAATCTTTATCATCTCTTCTTTTGGCATATCACTCTCTAACCATATATTTGGAGGAATTCTTAATTGTTTCTTAATATATTCTTCTAAATCTTTAATAGTAATTTTTTTTGCTTCTTTTACTGCTATATTGTAATTAAAAAGTTCTTGATGTTTTAATAGCTTTGGAGAAATATTCTCTGCCAAAGTTTCATCATATACAGTTGTTTTTGGAAAAATATATGTACTAATAACATCTTCAAACCATTCCCTACCCTTCTCTTCTTTAAGAAACTCAAAGGAAGTTTTATATAGGATCTCATATAGTTCATTGATTGTTTCTTTGACTTTCTCTTTTTCTGTAGTAAATCTACAACCATACATATTGTAATCAAAAGAAGTTGAAGAAGTTCTGAAAGGAGAGAAACCATATATTAAACTCTTCTTCTCTCTTAATATTTCAAATGCTAACCATTCTAGTAGTTTTGCATAAATGAATTTGAGAT
>DCUE01000055.1:3901-5086 GCA_002328465.1 Candidatus Dojkabacteria bacterium UBA2222 | reverse complement strand
GTTGAGAAGATTTAGACTACGGGTTTAACAACGGAGAGGGCGGGATTCGAACCCGCGGTAGACTTTTGGGTCTACGACTCGTTAGCAGTGAGTTCCTTTCGGCCTCTCAGGCACCTCTCCATTTAATGCCCACAATTATACCATACCAATAGGGTGGATATAGATTATAAATTGCTTTAAAATACACTATGTATTTAGGAGCACATGTGTCCTCTAGTGGGGGAATAGAAAACGCAATAAAAGAGGGAGATAAGTATGAAATAAATAGCATACAGATTATGCCTACTGCTCCAATGAGGTGGGCAACTAAGAGTATTTCACAAGAGGCAATAGAGAAGTTTGTAGAACAATTGAAGGGTTCTCAAGTTGAGAAGATTTTAATTCATGGAATATATTTAACCAATCTGGCTAGAAGTGATAAACAACTTTTCCATTTGGGTAAAATGGGTTTAGTTGTATATCTAGATTTTGCCAATAGGGTAGAACAATTAATTAAAAAGAATAGCCTAGATGCTGAAATATTAGGTGTATGTTTTCATCCAGGATCTCAGAAAGAGCTTAACTATGAAGATAGTTTAGAAAGAATCTCTTACGGTATAGATTGGGTGCTTAATGAAGTAGGGGGAAGCCAATGGCTCCTTATCGAATCTACTGCAGGAACAGGTACTAATATGGGTAGGAGTTTTACTGAGCTAAAAAATATGAGAGATGGATGTAAAGAGAAGAACAGAGTTGGATATGTATTAGATACTCAGCATACATATGCAGCCGGATACGATTGGGTTAATGATATAGACAGTGTGGTAGAGGAGATAGGGGAGACCTTGGGTTTTAACAGAGTAAAATCAATACATCTTAATGACTCAATGATGTCACTTGCTTCCAACAAAGATAGGCATGCAAATCTAGGAGATGGGAAATTAGGTAGGGATACAGTGTATAATATCCTACATAGAAAAGAGTTTAAAAATACTCCTTTCATATTAGAGACACCTGCATTAAAGAGCTCCAAGACAATGACCGAGGAGATATTACAATTAAAAGAACTTGCTAAATGAATATAAATCTAAACGAGCAGCAGAAACTTGCAGTTGAGCACAAGAGGGGAGCCCTTCTCATTATTGCAGGAGCTGGTACTGGCAAAACAGCTGTAATTACACAAAGAATACTTCATATCATCAATAG
>DCUE01000055.1:0-3828 GCA_002328465.1 Candidatus Dojkabacteria bacterium UBA2222 | reverse complement strand
GGCTATACAATGATGTCATCTGCAGAGTCATATATATTTTTTAGAAAACATCTTTTCGACTTTTCACTGAAGAAGTTCCGTCCGTATGGTAATCCAACAAAGTTTGTTGATGATATTCTTAAACACTTTTCAAGACTTCAGGATGAGGATGTCTCACCTGAGGAGTATCTAGAATATGCAAAATCCTTAACTAAAAGAGGAGATGCTCAAAGGGAGGAGTATGAAGATACATTAGAACTGGCGACAGTATATGATGAATATACAAAATTAAAGATACAGAATTCTAAGATAGATTTTGGTGATTTAATACTGCTTTCCATAAAGCTTTTTAGAGAGAAAGCAAACGTACTAAAAAAATATCAAGAAAAATTTAAATATATACTGGTCGATGAATTTCAGGACACCAACTATACACAGAGTGTATTGGTAAATATTCTTTCGGGATTAGATCCTAAAAATGTAGAGAATATTGCAGGGAAAATTAATCCAAATCTGACCGTAGTAGGGGATGATGATCAAGCGATATATAAATTTAGAGGGGCTGCAATATCGAATATATTGCAGTTTAAACAGTATTACCCTAAAGCCAAGGAAGTTGTCTTAACAGAGAATTACAGATCTAGGCAAAAGATTTTGGATTCTGCATATACATTAATAAAACATAACAACCCATATAGGTTGGAGGTAACTGAGAAAATAGAGAAGAGATTAATATCTAGGGGATCTTTTGAACCTGATGATGATGTTGTTAATTTGATTACTGCTGGTAGTGAGGATGCCGAGGCTGAATGGATTGCAAAACAGATTCTTTCTTTAACGGGCTATGGAGAGGGTGAGGTTGTTGATAGTACTCAGAAATTCAACGAAAAAGGACAATCAACCTTTGTAGAACTACAGCCGGATAGGAAGTATAAATTTTCTGATATTGCGATATTAGTTAGAGCAAATGCGCATGGAGATAGTATAGTCCAAAATCTCAGATATCTAGGAATACCGTATAAACTTGGGGGTTCTAGGGGCCTGTATTTCAGGGATGAGATAAAGTCTCTCATAGCATTTCTAAGAATTCTAACAGACTACAAAGATGAGGTATCAATGTATAGGGTATTAAGTATGCCACAGTGGAATCTCTCAAGTAGGGAGTTTCTAGATATAAACAGAACAGCGAGGGAGGATAGGGTATCTGTGTTGGAGGAGTTAGAGGGAATGTTTGGGGTAAGTCTTGGTAATAGTATGGAATTTAATGTAAGTAATATGGCGGAAAAGATTTTCAACGAAGAAGCAAGAGTAGGCGTGATGAAGCTCCTTGCCGTTTTAGATAAATCAATTAAGATGCTCAAAGATAATATCCCTGTTAGTGAGATTGTTTTCTACTTTGTACAAGAGAGTGGGTATATACAAGATTTGCTCAAAGAAGAGCAGAATCAAGCAGAGTTTAAGATAAATAACCTCTCAAAGTATTTAAATACTTTAAAGGAATACGAGAAGAACAATCCAGATTCTAATATATATGAATACGTAGATTATCTTAACTACAGTATTGAGGTAGGAGACTCTCCTCTTGTAGATCAAATAGATTTAAGTGAATATGATGCAGTCAACATATTAACGGTTCATAGCGCAAAGGGTCTAGAATTCCCAATTGTATTCCTTGTTAATTTGGTGTCAGATAGGTTTCCATCTCAGAACAGGAGAGATACTATTCCTATACCTCAGGGTTTGATTAAAGAATCTCTTTCGGATTTAGATGAAAGCGAAGAGCATCTTCAGGAAGAAAGAAGGCTATTTTATGTAGGTTCTACTAGAGCAAAAGAGAAATTGTATCTTACTACTGCAAACTTCTATGGTAATGCAAAGAGGAAGAAAAAGAGTAGTATATTTCTTAATGAGATATTAGATAGGGATATCTCTGAGGAATTTAATAATCCTGCAGTAATTAAATCTGAAGATGAGTTAAATATGTATGTACCTAAAAATAGAGATATGATTCCAGAGAATATAAAAATAGAGGTAGGGAAGAGGTTGAGTTACTCCCAAGTAGACACATACCAAGATTGTCCCAAGAAGTATGAATATTCCTATGTATTAAAGATTCCTACTGCTGCAAATGCCTCTCTTTCTTTTGGTCTAACAGTACATAATACCCTAAAAGATTTTTATACCTTATTCCAGAGATTTAAGGATGGTTTGGGTATTACCTCCGAACCTAGTAAGGAAGAATTGATAGAGCTTTTTGAGAAGAATTGGATTAGTAGAGGATACGAGAGTAAACAACATGAGAAGCAGAGAAAAGAGAGTGGTCTTAAAGCAATTTTGGATTTCTATGAGAAATTCTTTAGCACAGAGCAAAATCCATATCGTTTAGAACAATCTTTTTCAGTTCACCTCCCAGACAGTACTTTTGCAGGGAAGATAGATAGAATGGATTTAATTAGTATGGGAGAGATACCAAGTGTAGAGATTATAGATTACAAAACAGGAAAATTGAAGAGTAAAACTGATATTAAAAATGATTTACAATTACCCCTATATTCCATATTCGCAGAACAAAGTCTTGGGGTTAAGGTTATTAAGGCAAAATATATATTTATTGAAGAGGGAGTAGAGGTAGAGGTGGATATCTCAGAGAAGAGAAGGGAGAAGGCAAAAGAGAATGTTTATGAGGTAATTGAGGGTATCAAGAAAAGAGATTTTGAGGCAATTCCTAATGCTTTTAAGTGTAAATATTGTGATTACAAATCCATTTGTAGTGATGCTATATTGTAATTTGTTTTTAAAATCAGGTAAACTTTAGTATAATTCGACATGTTTACAATGACTAGTTCAAAAATATATGCAGAGAGCTCTCTCCAAAAGTTGTTGGAGAAATTAGAGGAAGGGTCAAGTTCTGGGGATCAACCCTTAGGAGATATTATTGGACTTCTTTTACAATTTGCAATACCCTTAAGTGGAATTTGCGTTTTTGCACTTGTCGCAATGGCTTCATACAAATTAATGACCAGTCGGGGAGACCCGGACAAATTGAAAGATGCAAAGGAACAGATTACAAATGCTGTAATAGGTTTTATTTTTATCCTATTATCTGTAGTAATTCTTGTTCTCTTAGGTAAAATATTAAACATTGAGATAGAAAGTGGATACTAAACTAAAAAAGTTTGTAACAACAACATCCTTAGGAATCTCTATTGGGGGGATTGAAATAGATGTACCCAACTTTAGAACAGACTTAAAGGATATAGAAGGGGTTGTGAAACTTGTCGTAGAACTTTTAAATTTGGCAGTTGGATTCTCTGTTATTGTTGCTATTATAATGGTTATTTATGGAGGTTATACTTTCATCACGGCCAACGGAGATGCTGAAAATATAGCAAAAGGTGGGAAAATTTTAACAGCCGCAATCGTAGGTATGGTTATTGTGTTTTTGGCTAGATTAATAATAGTTTTCATCTTAGAGGAGTTCTTGCTTTAGGAATAGTGCTATAATATAATTGTTAATTAAGATATAAATTTAATATATTTAAAAATGAAGAGTAGACTAGCAAAGATATCTTCTATCGCAACTACTACGGTTGCAACAGTTTCAGGTTTATTTATAACTAGAGCTTCCGCAGCAACAGACCCTCGAGGATGGATTACTAATATAGACGGAAAGGGAGGAAATGATTTAGGAGGTTTCATTACCGAGATTATTAACTGGGGAATTGGTTTCGCTGCTGTTGTAGCAGTAATAATGTTAATAGCTGCAGGTTTCTTGTATATTACAGCTAATGGTGACGAGAATAAGATTGGAAAAGCAACAAAGACTCTAACATTTGCAATTATTGGTTT
>DCUE01000028.1 GCA_002328465.1 Candidatus Dojkabacteria bacterium UBA2222 | reverse complement strand
TTTTAATATAAATATATGGATGAGAACCTCGATAAGCCTCTAGCAAACTTCCTCGAATTACCCTACCAAGAGCTTGAGGAGTTAAATTTGAAAGCAAAAAATAGAAGAAAAAACAGAGCTTTACTCGACTTAGAATCTCTTGAAAAAGAATATAAAGAGTATCTTAAAACAGAGAGTAAAATTAAAGCAGTAACTGTTGCTTTCTCTGATTTAGAGGGAAGATTTCATATGTTAGATTATGATAAAGATTATCTACTTGGTTCAAGTAATAATTTGACATTTGATGGATCATCCGTAAGAGGTTTCTCAGTAACTAGTGAATCAGATTTAAGATTAAAGATTGATTGGCCTTCATTCTATTGGTTACCATCAAATATATTTGGTCCTGGGAAGGTTTTGGTATTTGCAGATATATGTACTAAAGATAATAAAATTCACCCTTCGGATTTTAGAGCAAGGTTAAAAGAGTATGCTTCAGAGCTTTATTCAAAAAAAGAAATAGAAATTAACATAGGAAATGAATTAGAAGGTTTTCTCTTTGAGGGAGTAGATGCAGAAACTAGATACACAGAGAGAGAAGGATTCAAATTAATATCACCAGGGGGGTATTATCACTCTCTTCCAAAAGATAAATTAAGACTATTTATTGATGCTACAGCTGAAGTCCAAAGAGCATTGGGCTTTGAAAATGAAAAGGATCATCCAGAGGTTGCCCCTTCTCAGTTTGAATTAAACTATAAATATTCAGATGTAATAAATGCAGCTGATCAAATACAGATATATAAATTAGTAGCGAGACAAATTGCGGAGAACATGAATTGTACGGCATGTTTCTTACCAAAGCCTCTTCAAGATATTAATGGTAGTGGAATGCATACCAATATCTCTTTGTTTAAGAAAGGAAAGAACCTTTTTTACAAAAATGGTGAGAATAATACATCTGAATATGTAGAAAACTTTATTGAAAATATACTCTCCTATGCAGACGATATCTGTTTGATACTTAACTCTAGTGTAAATTCATATAGACGTTTGGATCCAAAATATGAAGCCCCAAACCAAATTAAGTATTCAGCTAGTGATAGGACATCCATGATTAGATTGCCACTTGGAGATAAGAATTCGACAAGAATAGAGGTTAGGTCTGTAGGTTCTGATACAAACCCATACCTTCTTGTTTACTCTCTTCTTAAGGTGGGTTTGCAAGATAAGAGGAAAGAAGTGACAAAAGGTAAAAGACCAAGAACTAGAACATTACCAGGTAATATATATGATGCATTAAGGAATTTTAAATCTAGTGATTTGATAACTGAAATAATGGGAGAATCTGCTCAGGGAAAATATGCAGACTTAAAGGAGAAGACAGCAAATAGATCTCCTAAGGACTTAGGAAAAACAATTAAGAAATCAGAGGTCATATTTCATCATGAAGTTACAAATCAGTATATATGGAATAGTTTTTAAACTTTTCCTTTTACTTCTTTTTGATATTCTGAATAAGAATAAATAAGTAGGATGAGTGTGAAAAGAATTATTGTACTAATTAGGACAATATAAGAATATTTTGGAATAGAAGCAGAAAGGATTGTTAATATTCCAGATACTCTAAATAGCTTTGCTCCAAGTATATGTGTTTTATCCCAAACTTTCTCACTGGATAGTGTCCATGGTGTCCTTATTCCAATTGTATAGTTTTGTTTAGCATTTTTAATTAATTCCGCAATTACAATAAATAGCAGACCCATTAAAATAGGCATTACAATATTCATAGGAAGTTCAGTTCCTGTATTCCATAGAAAAACTTGTAACTGTAATAGGAAGAGAAATCCCAACATTGAATAGATGAATACATTAAAAGTATTCTCAAAGGTTTTAATATTTTTCTTTTTAGGATCTATTTGGGGAATAATAATAAACAAAACAAATAGAAATGTTGATAAAGATGGAAACATTATTACATTAGATAATTTGCTTGAATAACCATCTACAATCCCTTGGGCATTCCAATGCGATGCCATACTGTTTGGAAGCAAAGGAAAGAAGTATAAGGATAAGATAATTGATCCAAGAATTATGAGGATAGGTATAATATATTTTTTCATAATTTATTATACGAAAGAAAAACAATTAAGGAAATATTATCTACCAACCAACCCTTTGATAAATTTGTATGCTGCCCTACTCTCTGTTGAGTTTTCTGTTAAACCTGGTCTTCTGTTTACCTCTAGAACATAGTTTTGACCAGTATCTTTGTTTGTAACCACATCTACACCAGCCCAGTTTAGTTTTAATGCTCTTGCGGATTGTACAGCTAATTCAACAATCTCTTTTGATACATTTTTGATATCTATAAAGTCTTCAGTTGCACCTAGTGCAACATTATTTCTATATTTATCTGTTATCCTAGTTCTTTTACATACGGATGTAGACTTATCATTTGCAATAACAACTCGGTAATCAAAATCATTTGGAATATATTCTTGGAAAATATATCGATTGTATTTCCCGTTATCTTTAATAGTTTTCCCAATTTCCGTTTTATTATCTATCAGATAAACATGAGAGCCTAATGATCCAAGAGATGTTTTGTATATGCATGGCATTTTACAAATTTTCTCAATCTCAGAGATATTATCACTATTAATTCTTAAACCGTTATGAAAGAAAGTATTTGGAACTAGAATATTCTTAGAAGCTAAAGAGAATATATCAGAAAGTTTTGTGCTATGTGTATTAGTTTTGTTATGTGGAATTTTTTGAGATTTTAGATACAGGTGTAAAAGATATGCCATATGTGTTGTATTCCATCCTGATTGTATCCAAACGTAATCATATTTCTTGAGATTTCTTCCCTTAATGTCGACATTTATCTTCCCCTCTTTTATTGTAAAAATAATATCTTTTATTGAGGCGATATCAAGTGTGATATCTTTTAATTTCAATTTCTTTTGTATTGCTTTCTTCTCATCCAACGAGATATTAATACCTATTGCTAGGACAGAGCGATTAGTCATATATATTCATACAGGAAATTATATTGCTATTATAGCATTTTATTAACATTATTAACATGATAGAATATGGGATATAAGATAATATATGAAATTAATATGTTACAAATCTTTCTAGTTATTGTTCTCCTACAGATAATCTTCTTTATCTATGCAGCCTTAAGAAAGACAGACAAGGTAACAGACCTTTCATATGGACTTACATTTGTTGTAGCAGTACTGTTTGCATATTTAATAAATATAGAATATGTTTCCATATTTAAAACTGTGCTACTAATTCTTGTATCTCTATGGGGGATTAGGCTCTCTACATATCTTTTTATTAGAATCCTTAAAACAGGAAAAGATAAAAGGTTTGATGGGGTACGAGAGAATTTTAAGAGATTTGCATCTTTTTGGTTGTTACAAGCAGTATCAATATTCATTATCCTTCTTCCTACAACATATATTTTAATTACTAAAGAAACAATGTCCTTAAATTGGATATCAAATATAGGATTAGTGATTGCTTTGTTGGGTATTTTAATTGAAGGGATTGCAGATTCACAGAAATTTATTTTCAAGAATAAGGTAGAGAATAAAGGCAAATGGATTAATACAGGATTATGGAAATACTCTCGTCATCCCAACTATTTGGGAGAGATAATGATGTGGGTAGGAGTATTTATATACGGCATTGTATATATAAATGGTATTGAACTTCTAACAATATTATCACCCATATATATAACCTTTCTTCTTGTAAGTGTTAGTGGTATCCCTACTCTAGAGAGAGAGTATGATAAAAGGTACGGAGAAGACAAGGAGTATCAGGAGTATAAAAAGAAAACAGGCAAATTACTGCCTAAAATTCTGTAAATTCATTCCCAAGATTCGTTGTTATATCAGTAATCCGGTGATATAATCACCCATTATTCTCCTTTAAATATGCAAGAAGATTATTTTGAACATTATACTGAACAATCAAGGGCTCAAATTGAATTAATCAAATGTAGATATGAATTTGGGTTAAATAGAGCAGAATTTCTTTTGTCCCAGGAAGATGAGATATCGAAGTTAACATGGATTGATATCGGTTCCAATCTTGGATTGGGAGTTTCAACAATTTCCCCAGATACCAATATCATTGCTACAGATTTAGATAAAAGATATTTAGAATCATTTGCAGATCCATTGGTATCAAAAGTCAATCTAGATGCAAGATACTTGCCTTTTCCTAGTAAATCTTCTGATATTATCTCTTGCTTTGAAACAATTGAGCATATTCCAATGACAGAGATTGGGAGGATGTTAGTTGAGATTCATAGAGTGCTAAAGGATGACGGTATTCTACTTATTTCTACACCCAATAGAGAAGCCAATGGAAAAGCGAAAATGAGTCCAGATCATAAACAGGAATTTACATATACTGAATTTCATATGTTATTAAACTCATATGGATATATGGTTGAAGAAGAGTATGGTCAAAATTTCTTAAAGGAAAATAATATCTTACATCAGGCATTTCGTTCTTTAA
>DCUE01000018.1 GCA_002328465.1 Candidatus Dojkabacteria bacterium UBA2222 | reverse complement strand
GGAATTCCTGTTTCTTCATTAATCCGATCTCTTTGTTTAATCGAGATCTTATAGAAATTGTATCCGTTTCTATTTCTTTATCCCCTATTATTACAAGATATGGAATCTTTAATTTCTCCGCATCTCTAATCTTTGATTGCATGCTCTTACCCCTATCATCCAATGTTACTCTGATATCGTTACTGTTAAGAGCCTCATAGATTTCTTTTGCATATTTAATATGTTTATCAGAGATAGGGATTATTGTAACTTGATCTGGAGCTAACCAAAGTGGGAAATCTCCCCCATGATGCTCTATTAAAAATGCAAAGAATCTCTCGAAAGAACCAATTAAAGCTCTATGTATTACATACGGTTGTTTCTCTTCCCCTTTATCATCGATATATTTGATATCGAATTTATTTGCCATATTAAAATCTAGCTGTACAGTTGAGATGGAGTCTTCTTTACCGTATACATTTACAGCCTGAACATCTATCTTAGGGCCGTAGAATGCTGCATCTCCAGGCATCTCTTCAAACTCTACTCCTCTATCCACTAATGCCTTTCTAAGAATCTCTTCAGCAAATTTCCACTTTTCTACATCACCTGCATATTTGTTAGGATTACTCTCTCTATCTGAAAGAGACAACCTAAATTTGTAATTATCAAAACCAACATCTTTATAGAAGATGTCTAAGAGGTCTAAGATTTCTTTTATTGAGCCCTCTAATTGTTCAGGAGTAGAAAAGATATGAGCATCATTTTGAGTAAAACCTCTTACTCTTTGAAGGCCATGTAGCTCTCCGGTCTTTTCATACCTATATACTGTTCCAAATTCCCCTAACTTATATGGAAGATCTCTATAGCTTTTTAATTCCATATTGTAAACCATGAAGCCTGCCGGACAGTTCATTGGTTTAAGGTAGTAATCCTCACCCTCTATATTGATGGGAGGATACATCGAATCCTTATAGAAGTTTAAGTGTCCAGAGATATTAAAGAGTTCTCCCCTATTGATATGAGGAGTTAGAATGTGTTGATACCCATGTTTTCTTTCGAGGTCTAACATATAGTTTTCTAGGATTCTTCTAATGGTATATCCTCGTGGTAGCCATACAGGTAATCCTTGTCCTATTTCAGGAATAATGGCGTAGAGTTTTAATTGCTTACCCAATTTCCTATGATTAAATCTTTCTGCATCTTCAAGCTTTTTTAAATAATCCTTAAGCTCTTCTTTTGTTTCAAATGCAGCACCATATATTCTAGTTAACATCTTCTTTGTTTCATCACCCTTCCAATATGCACCTGCAGTTTTTATCAATTTGATTGAACCAATATCTCCGGTGTCTTCAACATGAGGTCCTCTACATAAATCAACAAACTCATTGTCTCCTGTTACAAAGAAACTCAATTCTTTATCAGGTATCTCTTCAAGTAATTCAAGTTTGTAATCTTGCCCAATCTCTTTAAGATATTTAATAGCATCTTTTCGTTTCATAAAGGTCTGAGAGATTTGCAATTTTCTCTTCATTACTTTCTTCATCTCATCCTCTATTTCTTTTAAATCTTTCTCTTCGATTGGCTGAGAGAACTCAAAATCATAGTAGAAACCGTTTTCGATAGCTGGCCCTATTCCCAATTTAGCTTCGGGATACAATTTTAATACAGCATGTGCAAGAACATGTGATGCTGAATGTCTCATTTTTTCTATTTTACTTTCTTCGTTGTGTTCCATTATTTATTTAATACATAATTAAGATATATTTATACTTAGCGAAAATATTTGCGTGAAAATTTCGACATTAAAAACATGTCTGATATACAATTTTTGTAAGTTTTGATTTGTTAACACCAAATTTCTTGTACATTGATAGTATTCTATGACTTTTAGTAAAAATTTGCAATCTACTCTATTTAACAATGAAGAAGGAAATTGAATTTAATCCAAATTCATAAACCTCTATTTTTTTAATATATTTAAGCTCAAGATTATCTATTGGATACCTTCTTGGATGTTTAATTATCATTACACCCTTAAAACCTTTAATCTTTGGATTCTTAACTCCGACAAGAAAGGTAGAACTTTGATTAATTGTTTCTTGCATCTTAAAAACCCTCTTTGTGTTATACAGTTTGTAAGGAGGATCCATGAAGATTATGTCATATGATTTATCACTATCTTGATATTTAGCTATGAAGTCTTCTACCTTAGATTTGATTACCTCAGCTTGTGGAAGAAAACCAGTATGTGCAATGTTTTTTCTAATAATTAGATCTGCCTGTTTAGAAGCATCTACAAAAGTTACCTCTTTTGCTCCTCTTGAAAGGGCTTCTAAACCGAAAGAGCCAGCACCTGCGTATAAATCTAATACCGTTGTATTAGCTATCTCTTCCCTTAAAACATCAAAAACTCTAACCTTCATCCTATCTGTTAGAGGTCTTGTATTTCGTGGTATCTCTATTTTGAAATTTTTTGCTTTCCCAGCGGTAACTCTAACAAAAGTTAAGATTGTAGGTTCCTTACTTTGGAGTCTTTCTTTAAGAAAGATTTGTTCTCTTGTTTCATAATCTTCCCAACTTTCAATTTTGTGTTTGCTTTTTTCTTTTCTTAACTTCTTAGAAGAATCAAATTTCAAACTCATGTTGTATGTTTTACTAGTTTATTTTTACACCCTCCATCTTTACGCCATCAAATTTCAAGAACTCTATCTTGTAATCAACAAAACTCGCAGTTGTTGACCATTCACTAACATAGTCATCAGTATCCCAGAGACGAATTCTCCAGTAATATGTGGTACTTGATGTCCCAGTTAGTGCAGTTCCGTTATATGCAATATCCGGAGTTTGTTGACCTGAAGCCGTAGATGTCATAGATGTTTTACCTGAATCCCACATAACAGTTCCTGAAAATGTGTTGTTACTATTTACCTCAACTTCGTAGTATACAGCATTGTCACCATTTCCATCAATGTGAAGTGCTGAGAACTTCGGATTTAGAGAGAGGATTTGAAGTGGATTGTTCATTCCATCCACTAGTGTACTCGTTGGAGTGGATGGTGGACCAGACATTCTGAATTGTGCTGTTGATGACCAATTACTTACTGTTCCACTATCGTCCCAGAATCTAATTCTCCAGTAGTATGTAGTACCATCTAGAGGTAGAGGTGTTCCACTAGGATATGAAAAATCGGAGGAGCGACTGCCATTAGTTATTGGACCAGTGGCCACCTGCCCTGAATCCCACATCACAGTACCTGTAAAGGTGTTGTTGGTATTAACCTCTATTTCATAGTGAGCTCCAGTATCACTACCATTTGGGTCTGAAAATACAGCACTAAACTCTGGAGTAGTATCTGAGACTTTTGTTGGATTTGTTGATCCTTCAGTATATGGAGAGGAAGGTGCATATGGAGCTCCAGCCATAGTAAACTGAGCAGTTGAAGACCAGTTACTAACTAAACCTGTTGAATCCCAGAATCTAATTCTCCAATAGTAGGTTGTAGAGTCTTGTGAAAGTGTTAACCCATCATATATAAAATCAGAAGATCTTGCTCCATTAGTTATTGG
>DCUE01000063.1 GCA_002328465.1 Candidatus Dojkabacteria bacterium UBA2222 | reverse complement strand
ACCTTCGATAAATCAACATATGTTGACTATACATTCAAAATAAATAGTGAAACAGTTACTCCAGATAAGGTTGAAGGAAATAAAATTACAAAAAAGATAACAGAGTTTGAGGGAATAAACTCTGTAGAGGTAATAGCAACTGCGAAAGATGCTCAAGGAGAACAAATTAACTCAATTGTGTGTAGAAGAATTGTAGACATACAGACTGCGACAGCGAGTATGGTTACAGGTATGACTGCTTCTACAGAACAACAAGCTGATGGAAAGACTAAGATATCTTTAATCACAATATCTGTAGGGCAATTAAACAGTACAAACGTAAAGATTAGATATACCTTTAGTTCTGGGTTCTCAACATTAACAGCAGTAGATGGAATTACGGTAGAGCCAGCAAAGGGAACTATTTCTATGTCTAAATTAGATTTGTATGATACTACTAATTTCAGTAGTGACTCTTTTAATATATTGAATAATCATTTAGGAGATTTAAATATAATGGCAGAAGTCTTCTTGGATGAAATAAACGTTGGCTCTGCAAGTACTACTGTTAAATTCGTTGATAGTGTAGCTCCAAATCCAGACCCTGACCCAATCATAAATCCAGTAGACGATGATGATAAGTCCAATTTCACAGCCAGTAAGATTGTTGCTGAATCATGTGTGGAAAGGTCTGACGGAAGCAATACGGCAACATATACAATTACTGTTAGAAACAGCAAGAGTGTTGCAGACAGTATAACCTCTGTAAAAGATAAACTACCATTAGGATTCACATATGTAGTTAATAGTACTGCTGTAAATGGTACAACAGTTCAAGATTCTCCGCTTGTTACAGTAACCCCTATTGGTGATTCCCAAGAAATAGTATGGCAACCATCTACTCCTTGGAGTGTTCCTGCAGAATCTTCTTTAACTATTCGATTCCAAGCAAATGCAGGCTCTAAAGCAATTGCTGGACAAAACCTAAACGAAATAATCGTAAATCCTGTCGAAATTCCTCTTGACCCAGCCACATTGAGAGCAGAAGTTTACTTAGTTGTAGCACAAGATTGCGACAATATAACGGAAGAAGAGCAAGAGATTCCAGAGACAGGCATATTCGATAATTTCATCGTAAGAATATTACTTGGAATGCTCATACTACTAACCGGATGGCTAGTGTATGTTAGACCAGAGGGAAACTATATCTCTGAGAGTATTGTAAAATCAAAAATATACGGAGATTTAGAATTAACAAAATACAAGGTAACAAATCCTAAGAAATACTTTGAAGAGAAAATATTAAGAAAGAAATCTAAAGGGAATCGATAGAGAACTGTAGAGGAAGACCATCTTTTCCGAAACTTACCCCATTGGACACTATTGAGAAGAAATATCTTTTCGAAGTAACTAAGCTTTCAACTATTACAAAGTGATCCTTACTCTGCGTTTCGTTCTTCAAATCTACCCCTACCATATCCAATCCCTTCATCTCTTTCCCATAAAGAATATATCCTGAACACTTCTCCTTACTTTTCCATGAGATTTCAACAGTATTCTCTTTAATACCCCTTTGAATCTGTACATTGTAAGGAGTACACCCTTCTACATATATGGAATCCTCAGATCCAGAGACTCTAAAAACAACTAGCACAATAACAATGAGGAGTATTCCTAATATCCCAATTGTTACATACCAATTATTCTTCATATTATTTAACAATAATGTAATCTATTAATTTTGAACTCCCTGTAGGACTTATTGCAGATATTTCAATCCTATGTGTTCCAATATCAGTAATAGAAGGTATACCGTAAAGATATTTCCCCTCTGTTACTGTTAACCATTCTACACCACTTACCTTAATATCAACTAACTGCATATCACACCCAACCACCCTTGGAGAGAAAAAGTACTCCGTATTTACATATGCAACATTGGGTATCATATTGGTTATATATGGCGTACAAATGCTAACAGAATCTTTCGCACCTTTTACCTCCTCCTCCACCTTTGATAGTAAAGATATAGTCGAATATATCGCAATAGAGGGAATTAGAACAATGAAAATGATAAGAAGTATCTTTTTTGTATTAATCATATATAAAATAGTGTATCAATAAAAATTTTTATTTACAAACACCCTAGTTATATATATAATACACAGCAGTTATCAATCATTTTTAATAATATATAGTAGCAATGCCTAACTTAAAAACATCTATAAAAGATTTAAGAAGTACGAAGAGAAAGACAGTATATAATGATAGACTCAGAAATAGAGTTAAGAAGTCTATTAAATCCTTTCAAAGCAATATTTCAACTGGTGAGAAGGAAAAAGCCGAGAAATCATTAAAGCAGGTATATAAGGTCCTTGACAAAGCATCCAAGAAAAATGTTATAAACAAGGGTAAGGCAAGTCGAAAGAAATCTAGACTTGCAGTTCAACTTAATAAACTGTCCAAAGATAATGTCGAAACTACTCAAAAGAGCACTTAGAGATTCATTAGTACCAGCAATATTAATGATTGCTGGAAAGGCTTTAGGAATCTTTATAGTAAGTGGAAAATATGGTTTTCCCTTAGAGATTGGGAATGATATTAACGGTATCTTCTCTACTCAAATATATTTCGAAGATTCTCAGATTACATACTTTGTTAATTCAATTTCTGATTTAATGATGCTAATTGTAATAGCAGTACCAACACTCTACCAAATAATTAAAACTGCTCTCTTTCAATCTAGTTTAAACAATCCCAAAACTATAGTTAAACTTGCAAAGTTTAATATCCTACAATGGATTACAAGAGATGATACAACCTTCCTTAGAATATTCGTTTGGTGTGTATTTCTTTGGCTATGTACCGGTATAATAATTAAGAATGCACTTGAAGGAGATACCTATTCATGGATCGCTATTGTTTCTGGCTTACTCTCCATATTATCTGGTTTCGGAGCATTAAAAACATTTGAAATTGAAATCAGTAGGGTATATCCTGATAGTAAGAAATATTACTAATGAAAAATCAAAAATTTAAAAAATTTCTTACCACCGTATTAGAACCTTTTGTATTTGGTTTACTTGCTCTACTTTTCATATTACCCACTATTACCGTCATGAATCTTGAACCAATCACAAAAGTTTTGAAAGATTTAGATGTGCTTGGTGTAAGTAGTAAAACAGAGGTAGAAATAAATGTAATTGGTGGAACACACCAAATCTTTAATAGAGAGAAAATACAACAAGATGAAAGTGGAACATATACATATACCACAATACTCACCAGAAGAGATGCTGATAGGTACTCCAAACCGATATTAGAGATAAAGAATAATAAAAATATTGAGGTTAAACTTGAAATATATGGAAATACTCATCTTCCTACCTACTCTAACATCTCTATGATTATTAATGACCAGGGGTATATACTACAAAGTCCTAATGGTGATGTAACTACACAGAAAATTCTCCTACTCCCAAATCAGAAATATGTTATATATCTTGTAGTCGAAAGTTTCTCAAATGTTCAATTTAATGAAGATTTTGATCTTAAAATCAGAGAAATTCAGTAATTAAGTATCTTTTTTGTTGATAAATATAATATAATTACCCATATTCTATGGGGGATTCACACTTAAATAAAATTCGCAATTTTTCAATAATTGCACATATAGATCATGGAAAGTCTACACTAGCAGATAGAATGCTTGAAGCTGCTCATATAGATATCTCTAGGGATAAGAGAGAATCAAGAATTTTAGACAGATTAGACTTAGAACAAGAGAAGGGTATTACAATCAAATTACAAGCTTGCAGAATGATGTGGAAAGACATTGAGCTTAATCTCATCGATACACCTGGGCATGTAGATTTCTCATATGAAGTATCTAGATCATTGGCAGCATGCGAAGCTGCAATACTTTTAGTAGATGCCTCTCAGGGAGTACAAGCTCAAACCATTTCTAATACACAGAAAGCCTTAGAGTTGGGCTTAACATTAATCCCTGTAGTTAACAAAATAGATTTACCAAATACAAATCTCAAAGAGAGGGAAGATGAATTAATACAACTCTTAGGTTTTAAAAGAGAGGAAATTCTCAAAGTCTCAGGAAAAACAGGAGAGGGAGTAGAACAGTTACTAGATGCAATTGTAGACAGATGTCCTCCTCCAAAGGGAGAAACTAATACTCCTCTTAAGGCCCTAATATTTGATTCCTTCTATGATGAACATAGGGGGGTTGTAGTTGCTGTAAGAATATATGAAGGAAAAGCAAAATATATCCCGGGAAAATCCGAAGACCTTTATATCCTTCAAAGGGGTGATACATTTAAACCAACAGAGATTGGTATATTTAAACCAACCCTTGAGGAAACAACAGAGCTTAATACTGGAGAGGTAGGATATATTGCAACCGGATTTAAAGATATTAGTATGTTCACTGTTGGAGATACGATATCTGATTCAAAAGATACAGAGCCACTTGCGGGATATAAAACTCCTAAACCAAATGTTTTTGCTACATTCTTTCCTGTAACAACAGATCAGTATGAACCATTAAAGATTGGATTAAACAAATTAAGTATGAATGATGCCGCTTTGACATTCTCTGATCAAAGATCAAATCTCTTAGGTTCAGGTTTCAGATGTGGTTTCCTTGGATTACTACATATGGAGATAATACAAGAGAGATTAGAAAGAGAGTATGATGTTGACCTAATTATCACAGCACCTACAGTCGAGTACAAGGTAACTAAAACAGATGGAAGTAAAATAGAGATACAAACTCCACAAGAGTTACCAGATCCATCAGAGATAGCAGAAATATTCGAACCTTGGGTGAGATTAAAGATGATGACTCCTGATAGATACATGGGACCACTAATGGATTTATGCCAATACAAAAGAGGTGTATATGTTAATACTCAATATCTTTCAAATACTTCAGGGGAAATTGAGCTTAAGGATCAATATATAGTTTTAGAATATGATATTCCCCTTGCTTCTTTAGTTTCAAATTTCTTTGATTTACTCAAAAATAAATCAAATGGATACGCTTCAATGGAATATGAATTCATAGATTTCTTCCCTGTAGATTTAGTAAAAGTATCTGTGCTTGTTAATCATGAAGAGATTCCAGCTCTTAGTTTTCTTGAAACAAAAGAGTTAGCACAATCTAAGGCAACGAAACTCTTAGAAATAATGAAAGAAGAAATACCAAGACAACAGTTCCCTATTCCTCTTCAAGCAGCCATAGGAGCTAAAATAATTGCAAGAGAGGATGTAAAAGGATTCAGGAAAGATGTTACCGCAAAGCTATATGGTGGAGACTATACAAGAAGATTAAAACTCCTAGAGAAACAGAAAAAAGGTAAGAAGAGGTTAAAGCAGATAGGACAAGTAAACATCCCTCAGGAAGCATTCTTGAGCATACTAAAAACATAATGATTCAGAAATTAATACTTAAAAATTTTAGGAAATTCAAAGACCGAACATTTGAATTTAATAAGAATATTGTTGTTTTCTATGGACATAACGCACAAGGTAAATCCTCTGTCTTAGAAGCAATATATCTAATTAATACTGGAAAATCTCCATGGGCTTCTATGAATGAATTCATTAACTTAGACCAGAATTCACAGGTACACACCCGTATTGAAACAGTAGAGAATGAGAAGTCGTATGTATATTTTAAAGATAATGAAACTAGAATATTTAAAATAGATGGGAAAAATGTAAAACCATATACATTTCTTGAAAAGAGGTCTTCAAGTATATTTAACCCAGAAAAGATTGAACTCCTAATGATTTCTCCATCTGAAAGAAGAGACTTCTTGGATGAGATAATCTTAAAATATGATTATGAATATGAAACCTTGCTTAAAGATTTTAAAAAGATTTTAAGACAGAGAAATGCATATCTTAAAAAACTCTCTAAACTGTTCTATGAAAAGGGCATCATTGCGATTAACGATCCCCAATTAAACTTCTGGAGTAATCATTTTTCATTAACATCTGCATATATTCTGCAGAAAAGAATCTCTCTCACTAAAGAACTTTCAACAAATGAGTATGATGTTAAGTATAGGAGTAATGCTAATTTTGATAGAAGAAAGGTTAACAATATTGAATATGTAAAAGATTGTATAGAGGAGAATTTAGAAAAAACCAAAAAAAGAGATATAGCTACTGGATATACAAATATAGGGCCTCACAGAGATGATTGGGATATATCTAAAGATAAAGATATAAGAAAATTCGGTTCACGAGGAGAGAAAAGGTTGGCTATTGGGAAATTAATATTTGAAACTCAAGAAATTGTATATAAAAAAGTATCTCACTATCCTGTGTTACTCTTAGACGATATCGCCTCTGAATTGGATATATTAAATACGAAGAAAATATTCGACAAAAGACTTCTTGAGAAGCAACAGACCTTTATTACTGTAATTGATTATAAATCTCTTCCGAAAGATATACTAAAGGATTCTCAGTTAATACATCTTAATGGCCTTTAAAATGAATCTCTCTCCCCTATTCCTTTTAATTCTGGTAAACTAGATATTACATGAGGCAACACCCAATACCACAAAATGTTTTAGATGTTGAGTTCAAACTTTTTACAAAGTTTACTCTCAGAGAATTTGCCTATCTAGCTGTTGGCGTAAGTATCGGAGGTATATTCCTTTACTTCACAACAAAGGGCCAAATTCCTGGAGTAATAGGTATCCCTATTTTTGTTGTATTCGCAAGTCTTGGAGCTTTCTTTGCTTTAGTCCCAATTAATGATCAGCCTGCAGACAAATTTATAATGAATTTTTTCTCTGCAATAAATAGACCTACTCAAAGAGTTTGGTTAAATAGTGAATTAAAAGATCAACGAGCTAAACCAATTTTACAAACTGATAGAAATGATTCTACCGTAATCGGAGGTTCAAAAATACAACGGAAACAGAAAGAAATTTTTGAGGAAGAGCCTGGTGATGATATATTTAATTCGAATGGTACCAGTATTCAAAAAGAGAAGGATATTAAAAAGGAAGAGGGATTAGTAGTAACTACCTTAGACAATGATTTGATTACTATAAGTGAAGAGAATGTAACAAGATACCAATTCCCAATTAAAAGTGTTGACAAATTACCTGGCAATATCAACATATGGTTATGTACAAAAGATAATCAACCTATTCCGAATATTAATACATACTTAAAGGATAATTCAGGGAAGATTCTCTATGCAAACAAAACTGGTAAGAATGGATACTTCTTAACAAATAAATTGTTCCCTGATGGTGTATACAATATAGAATTTGAAGGTATATCATTAAGTGTTCCTCCTGTTAGAATTATTCTTAGCAAGAATATGGGGAAATTACCTTTTAAGATTACAGTAAAATAATGGATACAAACGCAAGAGCAAGAACAATGGCTTCTACACAAGAGCATCTAGAGATTCGAGATATCGTCGATGATTTAGTTATTACTCAAAGTGGAAGCGTAGCTCTGATAATACAAACCTCTGCAATCAACTTTGATCTTTTGGCAGAATATGAACAAGATAGTAAGGTATTCGCATTTGCTGGTCTACTAAACTCCCTCAATTTTCATGTTCAAATATTAATAAGAACAAAGAGAATAGATATTTCTAATTATGTAGATTACCTAATTAATCAAGAGAATGGCTCTATGTCGGAAGGTCTTAAGAAACAACTAAAAATATATACTAAGTTCATACAGAATCTAATTGTTCAAAATGATGTATTAGATAAAAATTTCTTTATTATAATACCCTTTAATCCTGCTGGGGAGATACCGGGAAGTAGTCTGCTAAAATCTAAAAAGAGCAGAGAAGAAATAGAGAAGAATCTTCAATTAAAGCAGGAACAATTACTGGAGAAAGCCAAAATCTTTCTCGTTCCAAAGAGAGATCATGTTCTTAAACAGCTTGGAAGAATGGGACTACTTGGGCATCAGCTTACGAATAAAGAGTTAATAACAGAATTCTATACAATATATAATCCTGAGGAAGAAATTCCAAAAGAGTAATATGGAAGAAAATAAATACAAATCAAAAACAATTGAGATGTTAGAGAAAAAAACTGAAACTATTTCTTCAGGAAAATACTCCTCTTTTAGAGAAGAACTAAGGAAAGATCTCGATACTATAAAATCCCAAAAGGATGGGACTGTTAAAACTGAAACTAAAGATAGGTTTAATGATGTAAAAGAGAAAGAAAAGAAGAAAAATATTCTCTTTAAATTCCTTGATAACTTTATTCCTGCTCCTAAGGTTCAACCAGCTATTACCAAAGAGCCCAATATACCAAAGTATGATGGCTTAACGACACAAGATATAATTGCCCCCATAGATATTGAGGTAGATTTTAATACCCTTCAAATGGGAGACTACTATTTTAGAACTTTCTTCATAAGTGGATATCCTAGATTTGTTGGTCCAAACTGGCTATCTCCGATAATAAACTTCGAACACTCCCTTAGAATTAGTACCTTCTATTACCCAGTTGATTCTAAAGTGATTTTAGACAAATTAAGGAAGAAAATTGGAGAAATGGAAGCAACAATATATGGTCAAATGGAGGAGAGGAAAGTGGTAGATGCCTCTGTAAAAGTTGCTCTCTCTGATGCTCAACAATTACAAGATTCAATAGCAGAGGGTACAGAGAAGTTCTTCCATTTCACTATGTATGTAACAATATATGCCCCTACAAAAGATCTCTTAGAGAAATATAGCCGTAATGTAACCTCTACTCTTGCTGCAATAAATGTAACTGCAAAACCTGCAACCTTACAACAAGAGCAAGCCTTTATTAGTACACAACCATTGGGCTTAGACAAGCTATATATAACTAGGAATATGGATACCACATCCCTTGCTACTACATTCCCCTTTGTTACATCAGAATTAACAATGGACCATGGAATAATGTACGGGATAAATATGCATAATAATAGTTTAGTTATATTTGATAGATTCGAACTTGAGAATGCGAACGCCGTAATCTTTGCTAAATCTGGAGCAGGTAAGAGCTACTTTGTAAAACTAGAAGCAGTACGAAGCCTAATGCTAGGAACAGACGTTATAATCATAGACCCTGAACGAGAGTATGAGGATCTATCAAAAGCAGTAAATGGTTCATACATATCTTTCTCTCAGGATAAAGGCAATAAGATGAACCCATTTGAACTCTCTGGAGTTTCTGAGGAAGGCGATGATGAATTAAGGATGAAACTGTTAGCATTACAAGGATTCTTTAAAGTAATGTTTGATGGCCTAACTAGTATTGAATCTTCAATTCTTGATAGAGCTTTAATATTAACATATAGAGAGAAAGGTATTACTTTTGATCCTTCTACACAGAAGAATACCCCTCCAATGTTAGAAGATTTGTATAAGGTTCTAAAAGGTATGGCAGAAGATGAAGCACATGAGCTTGCAAGAAGGATGGAGAAATATATCATTGGTAGTGGTGCTGGAGTATTTAATGAGGCAACTAACTTCGAAATTAACAATCCTTTTACAGTATTTAGTGTAAGAGATTTACAAGAAGAATTAAAACCTCTATCCATGTACCTAATGTTAGACTTCATATGGACCATTGTTCGAAAGAACAGGAGGAAGAGATTACTACTTGTTGATGAGGCCTGGTATATGATGCAAAGGGAAGATTCTGCTAGATTTATGTACTCAATAGCAAAGAGAGCAAGAAAATACTACCTAGGTCTTACCACTATTACTCAAGATGTTGCTGACTTTATGAATAACGATATGGGTCGTGCCATAATTTCAAACTCTTCAATACAAATGCTAATGATGCAAAGCCCTTCTGCATTAGATAAATTACAACAGGTCTTTAATCTCTCCGATGGAGAGAGGAATTTCTTACTAAATTGTGATAAAGGACAAGGACTCTTCTTTGCAGGACCCAACCATGTTGCAATACAGGTGTTATCTAGTGTTCAAGAACACGAATTAATAACTTCAGACCCAAGAGAATTAGAACAGAGAACATTGCGAGGGATAGTAGAAGACACTAGAACTATTGATGAGCTTGCAAATATATTTGATCCACCTGCGACACAGCAACCAATCACTACTGAAACTTCAAGAAACAAGAGTCTTATCGAAAGAGCCGTAGGAAAGAGAAAAGATGACATTGAAAAGATTCAAGAAGAGAGGACTAAATATCAGGAAGAAATTAAGAATAGATTAGATGAACAAGAGAGGATATTAAATCCAAAAAAATTTGATTCTCAGAAAACTTTCAACCAAATAATTGATGAAAATACTGTACCTGGACAAATAATTAATGAGAGAAAAGAAATCCAAAAGGGGAGAGAACATATTACACCTCAAGGAATAATTGGAAACGATGATGAACAACAACCAACACAATACTAAAAACACAGTATATCAGTATACTGTAACAGCTAACTCTGATATCAACTATGATATTAATAAGCCTGCCAATCCAAATCTTAAAGTAAATATCGTTAAACCAAATATTGTAAAAGGTCAAACTGCTCCTGCATTAGCAAGAGCAATGAAAGCATTACAACTGGTTAATCCATTTAGAGGAGTTTAACTTAGTGGACCTTGATCTGGAAGTACATACTGTTTCAAATTCTCAGGTGTTATTTGTATAGGAACAGGTTTACCACTAACAATTTGTCTAGCTGCACTTCTTGCTAATGTTGATATATTTCTTTCTAATTGACGAATTCCGGCATCAAAACCAACTGGACGAATTAGTAAAGGCCAAACCTCCTCAGCTATTTGAATATACTCCGTAGATAAACCCATACTCGAAAATACCTTTGGAAGAATGTATGCCTTAGCAATTACCTCTTTCTCTTTATCAGAGTAACTCATAAAACGAATAACCTCTAACCTATCTAACAAAGCAGCAGATAATCCTCCTAGGTTATTCGCAGTACAAATAAAAAACACTTGAGATAAATCAATTGGATGGTCTAAATAATGATCTGTAAATGTAGAATTCTGTTCTGGGTCTAATATTTCTAAAAGTGCTGCCATAACATCGTTAAGTAACCCCTTATTTCCACTAGCTTTCTCTATTTCATCTATTAGAATAACTGGATTCATAGTACCTGTTCGAACCAACGCTTTTATAATTTGACCAGGTTCAGAATCCATCTCATGTCTTGGAACACCTCTTAAGGTTCTAACATCCCCTATTGCTCCTAATGATACTCTTGCAAACTTCCTACCCATTGCCTTTGCTATAGATTGTGCAATAGATGTCTTACCAATACCTTGTAGACCAACAAAAAGTAAAGTTGGTGTTGGAGAGGATTTCTCAACTCCACTTTCAATCCTCCTATTCCTAATACTCTTAAGTTGCATTGCTGCAAGATAGTCCAGAATCATCTCTTTGACAGTTTCCATTCCATAGTGAGTAGAATCCATTAACTGTTTTGCATTGTTAATATCCAAGTTATCTTGTGATAGAACTCCCCAAGGAATTCTTGTAACCCAATCTACATATTTATCTACTCCTTCAAATTCAGAGCTATAATTACCCCACTTAGCCATTCTTTCTAATCTCTGAATAGACTTCATACTCCCCTCTTTTAATTCAATGGGAGCATTGGATGAGCTAAGTTTGTTTTGAAGCTCAACTATTTCTGAGATGATATCATTGGAAGTATTTTGTTGTTGAACAGGAACATTACTATTGAAATCCATACAAAAATATATCATATTGAGGCATTACTTTCTCGACCTATAACATAGTTCGATATCAGAAGGCATCTCAAAGACAGTATAAACGTTAACTTAGACCCTGAAGTACTGCCTCTTTAAGTGAATTGGCAGCATATTTAAGATCAGAATCATTACTGTATATACCCAAACTGAATCTTAGGGTAGGACCAACACAGAATTTATCATGTAAAGGTTCTGCACAGTGATACCCACTTCTAAAAGCAATACCTTTCCCATTCAAGAGTTCAGTTATCCCATCCCCATCTTTTTTAACTTCTCTGTTTTGTATATCTTTACATCCTCTAAATTTGAAACCCTTGATATTAAAAGCTATAACCCCATATTTCTGAGAGACATCATCTGGACCAAAGTGCTGAAACCAATCAATACCATTAAACTCATTTAAGAAATTGCCAATTAAACCCTGCTCATGATTAATTAACATATCCCAACCACCTACCCTATCTACAGTATTCTTGAGCCAATCTATGGCAGCCCCGAGGACAATCCCTCCCCCAATATCAGGAGTACCTGCTTCAAACTTCCAAGGTAGTTCATTGTACTCAAAACCTTCCCTAGTAACAGAAGATATCATTTCTCCTCCACCCATCCATGGAGTAAGTTCTTCCAAATATTTCAATTTACAGTATACAGCTCCACTACCAGTAGGACCGTACACCTTATGCCCTGAGAATACTAAAGCATCACAACCTATTTCTTTGACATCAACTCTACACCTAGCAATGCTTTGTGCTGCATCTAAAATTGTAAAAGCTTCTACCTCTTTCGCTATTTTAAAAACCTCTTCTACATCATTTTTAATACCTAATACATTTGATATATGTACTACAGATACTATCTTTATCTTCTTCCCTTTCTCTTTTACTAAATCCTTAAGCCAATCTAAATCTAATGTGTAATCCTTCTTAACCGGGATATATTCAATATTAAATTTAATCTCTTTCTGAAGAATCATCCAGGACACAATATTACTATGATGCTCCATCTCAGTGATAACCACAGTGTCACCATCAGAGAGGAGTTTTCTTCCAAATGTATTTACTAAGAAATTTAATCCCTCGGTCGTATTTCTAACAAAGAAAATTTCTTTGAAAGAATCCGCATTGATGAAGTCTGAAACTATTTGATGAGCTTCTTCCCAAAGTCTTGTAGCATTTATTGATAGATCATATGGACCCCTATGGATATTAGAATTCTCATTCTCATAGTATTGAGTTAGACGATTAATAACGATTTCTGGTTTTTGAGTAGTAGCAGCACTATCCAGATATACAAGCCCCCTATCAAAAG
>DCUE01000073.1:3733-13037 GCA_002328465.1 Candidatus Dojkabacteria bacterium UBA2222 | reverse complement strand
ATTTTTGTATATAGGATCTGAGATAAAAGTGGGTTTAAAGAGGGAGTGGTTGAATGCCATTACCAACAATGACAAGAAAGAGGTATATAGAGTGTCTGAATTAGTTTCAGAGGCCTTAGCAAGCAGTACAGAGCGTCTTGTATGGAATGATGTTGGTATAGTTGAGCATTTCAAAGTATTACTTAATTTATTTCCTGAGATATTTGATATTATTGAGTATAAATATGGAAAATCTTTCGTATCTAAACTCAAGAAGTCTATCAAATAGATGAGAAAAAGAGAAAAAGCATATCTTTTACTATCAAAATTGGAAGAGATGTATCCTGATGCAAATACAGAATTAAAAAATTGGAATACTCCATTTCAGTTTTTGGTTTGTATAATGCTTTCTGCACAAACAACAGACAGGCAGGTTAACAAGATTACAGAGAGGCTGTTCAACGAATACCCCGACGGGTATACGATGTCACTTGCAACCCAAAGGGAGATAGAGAAATATATTTCTTCTGTTAACTACTTTCACACAAAAGCAAAACATATAAAAAAAATGTCTGAAATCATAATGAGGAAGTACAATGGAGATGTTCCAGTATCCTTAGAGGAGCTCTTAGAGCTTCCGGGGGTAGGGTATAAGACTGCAAATGTTTTCCTAAACGATCTATATCAATCAAATCAAGGTATTGCAGTAGATACTCATGTAAAGAAAACCGCTATTAAGTATGGTTTAACGAAGAATGAAAATCCAGATAAAATATCAAAGGATTTAGAGAAAATATATAAGAAAGAGGATTGGTATAAGATAAATAGATACTTTGTACTTTACGGTAGATATGATTTTGATAAAGATTTGATATAGAAGTCTTCTCAAGTATTGATTTAACTGATATAATCCCTATCGCAGTAACTTTATATTAGTGTATGTATGTAATACTGCTAAATCATACATCGCCATAGGGTAATATATATGGTCAATTCAATAAAAACTGATACAGAGGTTCAAGATAAATCTCAGTACTCAGAGTTAAGTAATTTTCTAGAGGATAGTTCGCATAAGATAAAACAGCTCTCAAAGGGTGAAATTGTTGAGGGAGAAGTTGTTGATATTAACAACGGTGTTGTAATCGTTGATGTCGGATTTAAATCTGAGGGAATAGTTGCTGGTAGAGAGTTAAAATCTGATACCTTAGATTGGACACTTCTTAATGTCGGGGATAAGGTATTAGTATATGTAGTTAAGCCAGAGGATGATAAGGGACAATTAGTACTTTCAATAAGGAGGACTCAGCAAGCAAGTGCATGGTTGAATCTTGAGAATGCTAAAAAGAATAACGAGGTTGTTGAGGCTACAGTTGTAGAATCAAATAATGGTGGTTTAATTGTTGAAATAGGCAAAGGAATTAGAGGTTTCATTCCTACTTCTCAATTAGATGCAACAAGGGTATATGCAAATGGAGTAAGACAGGTAGGAAAGGATATCTCTTCTAAAGTACAGAAGAGATTGAACTCTTTAATTGGAGAGGGTATTAAGACCAGAATCATTGAATTGGATAGAGAGAAGAACAGAATAATTCTTTCTGAAAAGATGGTTACTCAAGCTAGAGATTTGGAGAAGAGAGCACAGACCTTAAAGAAGGTAAAAGAGGGGGATGTTTTAGAGGGTACGGTAAGTGGTATTACACCTTTTGGTATCTTTGTTAATGCACAGGGATTAGAAGGGTTAGTGCATCTTTCCGAGCTTTCATGGGATAAGGTTGAGGATATTGGTGCAATATACTCTGTTGGTGATTCAGTCAAAGTTATCGTCATCGGACTTTCTGATGGTGGTAAGAGAGTTGCTTACAGTGTTAAGAGATTGCAACAGGATCCATGGGCACAAGCTATTTCTCAGTTTAAGATTGGGGATGTTGTTGATGGTGTTGTTCAAAAGGTAGTACCATATGGAGCTTTTGTAAGAATAGGGGAAGGGTTAAATGGTTTAATACATATTTCTGAGCTTTCAGATAAGCTTGTTAAGAATCCTGAAGATATTGTTAAAACAGGACAAGAGGTAAAGGTTAAAATCCTCTCTATCTCTTCAACAGAGAGACATTTAGGATTAAGTCTTAAGGCTTCGAGTTCAACTGCAGCTCCTCAATTGAATGAGGAAGAGTTGGCAGAGGCAATAGATGCAGCCATAGATTCAGAGATTAAATAAAAACATATTAAATGTAATCGAGAAGAGGGCTTTTTAGCCCTCTTTTTTGGTATAATACGATATGGAAAAGGCTACTAGAAAAGAAATATTTAAAAGAGTTTCAAAAAATGCACGTATATCTTTACGTACATCTTCGGTTATTGCTGAACATGCGAAGAGTGATTTTGTTGAGCCTGAGCATCTTTTGGTGGGTATATTATTGAATGAGAGTTCCTTGGCTACAAAGATTGTTATTGCCATGGGTTTTGAAGTTAAAGATATAGTTGGAAAAATTTTAAATAATATAGGGGTTGATGTTACCAAGAATGTTAGTAGCTCGATGGAAGTTAGGCTTTCTCCAAAGAGTAAAGAGATATTAAGAAGAGCGTATGATTGGTCCCAGAGATTCTCTCATGTGTATGTAGGTACGGAGCATTTGATGTTGAGTATTTTAGAATCAAAAGATCTTTTCATTATAGATTTGGTAAACATGGGATTAAATCAAAAAAGATTTCAGAAGTACCTATTTGAACACGCAACATATCCATTAGGTGTTCTTGCTAAGCCTGAAATGTCTATGGTAGGTCAGGAACAGGGTAGAATTTTAGATGCTTTAGGAAAAGATTTAGTAGAATTAGCAAAGGTTGGTAAGCTAGATCCTCTCGTTGGAAGAGAAGATGAGCTTGCCAATGTAGTTAAGATATTGAGTAGAAGGAAAAAGAACAACCCCATTATTGTAGGTGATGCAGGGGTAGGGAAAACTGTCCTTGTAGAGGGGTTGGCGCAAAAGATTGCAGATGGGAGAGTTCCTCCTTCTTTAAGAGATATGAGGATAGTATCATTAGATGTAGCAAGCATTATGGCAGGAAGCAGGATGAGGGGAGATGTTGAAGAGAAAGTTTTAGAGATTGTTCATGAGGTTGTTGAATCTAATAATACGATTCTTTTCATAGATGAGATTCATAACATCCTTACTTCTGGGGTTCCAGGGGGTTCTTCAGAGATTGCAGCTATACTTAAGCCTGCATTACTTAAAGATGATTTCAGGTGTATTGGTGCGACTACTACAGATGAATACTCCGCATATTTTGAGAATGATAATGCTCTTGCAAGAAGGTTCCAACCTATATTCCTTAAAGAACCAAGTTTAGAAGAGAGTATACAGATATTAAAGAATTTAAAACCAATATTTGAGGCACATCATAATATTAATATAAATGAAGAGGCGGTCAACTATGCAGTTACTCTTTCTGATAGATATATTAGTGACAGATACTTACCTGATAAGGCAATTGACCTTTTAGATGAAGCTAGTGCCACAAAGAGATTAAGTGTAGAGGGAGAATATGAGAGTATTTCTTCCTTGCTATCGAAGTTAAGGGGTCTTCAAAATGCAAAGAAGGAATATATTTTACAGGGGAAGATGGAGAGGGCGGAGAAATATAGAAAGAGTGAAGAGCTTTTGGAAAAGAGAATTATGAAATTAGAAAAGAAAAGGGAGGAGAGCAAGAGAGAGAAGAGTAGTGAAGTTAATGCTGAAGATATTCGTAAAGTTGTTTCAAATTGGACAGGTATTCCTCTCAATACATTGGGTAGTAAAGAAAAAAGTATATTGTTGAAACTTGATTCGAAGATAAATAAACTCGTTGTTGGTCAGAAAGAGGCTGTCGGTGGAGTTGTCTCCGCAATAAAGAGGGCAAGGACGGGGATTTCTGACATTAGTAGACCTTGGGCATCTTTCCTTTTCCTTGGACCTACAGGAGTTGGTAAAACTCAGTTAGCCAAGGTTCTAGCTAGAGAGCTTTTTGGTCATGAAGATAGGCTAGTTCAGATAGATATGAGTGAGATGATGGAGATGCATAGTGTATCCAAGTTGATTGGCTCTCCTCCGGGATATATTGGGTATCAAGAGGGTGGATGGTTGACTGAGAAGGTTAGAAGAAATCCTCACTGTGTAATACTTTTTGATGAGATAGAGAAAGCCCATCCAGATGTATTAAATATACTTCTACAGATTTTAGAGTATGGGCACCTAACAGATGGTAGGGGAAGAAAGGTTAATTTTAAGAATACAATTGTCATCCTTACTTCAAATATCGGTGCAGAGGAAATAGGGAAGGATAAGGTGTTAGGTTTCTCATCTTCTAATACGACAACTAGAAATGGTGGGAAATCTGAACAGGCCTACAATTCGATGAAATCTGAGCTCATGTCTGAGTTAAGAAGAACTTTGAGGCCCGAGCTATTAAATAGATTAGATGATATTGTAATATTTAGGGCTCTTAATACTAGGGATGCAAGAAAGATTGTAGAATTGCTTTTAGAGGAGTTGAATACAAGGTTAAAGAGTCAAAGTATTGAGATCTCTTTAAGTAGGGCACTGTTAACTTTCATTGTTAAAGAAGGTTTTAGTGAAGAGTATGGAGCAAGACCTTTAAGAAGAGTACTTCAAGATTTAGTTGAGAGTACGGTTGCCGATCGTATATTAAAGAGTGAGGGTAGTGGTAATATACAGTTAGATATTAAAAAGGGAAAAGTCGTTATTTTAAACTAATAGAGACCTTTTATGAAATATATTTGTAACTCATGCGGTAGTGAATCGCTTAGATGGTCTGGTAAATGTAGTGTTTGTAACGAATGGGGAACTTTAGAAGAGTTAAGTGAGGAGGTTGTAAATAAAGATTCAAAAGTTAGTAATACGAAATCCCCCTATAAGCCTATTATAGAGTATAGAGAAAGTGCCGATAGTAAGAGAGGGCCTAAGAATCGTTTGAGTACGGGATTTAAAGAATTTGATAGGGTACTTGGAGGAGGCTTAATCACAGGTGAAGTAGTATTGATGAGTGGGGAGCCTGGTGTCGGGAAATCAACTATGCTTTTACAAATAGCTTTAAATCTTTCAGGAAAGAAGAAGATCCTCTACGTATGTGGTGAAGAATCCCCATCCCAATTGGTTTCAAGACTAGATAGATTATCAAAGCAGGGCGGTAAACCAGAGAATATCTTTGTAACAAATGATGTTGTAGTAGAGAATATATACAATCTTGTCTCAGAAGAGAAATTCGGTTTGGTAATTGTCGATTCAATCCAGAGTGTAACCTCTCTAACTTCAAAGGGGTATCCTGGAAGTATTAGTCAGGTTAGGGCATCTGGTGCACTTTTAACAAGATTGTCAAAAGTAACAGGAACCCCCTGCGTATTAGTAGGTCAGATCAATAAAGTGGGTGATATTGCGGGTCCAAAAATCTTAGAGCATATTGTAGACTGTGTTTTGTACATAGAGGGGGGAGAATTTAATCAGTATAGGATATTAAGGGGAATGAAAAACAGATTTGGTTCCACAAACGAAATTGGAGTATTCGAGATGACTTCAATGGGTTTAGATGAGGTTGGGAACCCATCTTTGTTGTTTCTTGATTCTAAGAGTGCGGTTTCAGGAAGTGCAATTGGTGCTGTAGTGCAGGGATCTCGGGTTGTTTTTGTTGAGGTTCAGGCATTAGCGGTAGAGAGGGGGTCGGAAGTTGGTCCTTTACGAAGGGTAGCAAATGGAATAAAGAAGCCGAGACTAGATATGCTTTGTGCTGTTTTATCAAGAAGGGCAGGGGTTTTCTTGGGTGATAAGGATGTGTTTGTAAATCTAGTAGGAGGTGTAACAATATCTGACCCTGCTGTAGATTTAGCAATATGTGCTGCAATAAAATCTGCAGTTAGAGATGAAGTTTTGGATAGAGACTATATATACTTTGGAGAGGTTGGGCTTACGGGGGAAATACGTGGTACTTGGGGATTAGATTCTGTTTTAGTAGAAGCATCTAGGATAGGGTATAAGGGTGCATATATTGGTAATACAGAATTTAAAGGAAAGAAAGATCTAAAGGTTTCTGTTGTAAAGAATATTCGAGGTATATAAAATTTTGTAAATAGTTATCAACAAAACGTGTAACAGTATCCCCATAAGAAGATTCTCGTAACAGTTACTTAAGAAAGATGGAAGTTAATTGATAACGTAGGGATAAGATGGGCTATGTTAAAAGTGGATGGTTGTTATAGGGTTGACATATTATGCACGGTGGGGTTATAATATGTTGTTCATTTAATAGTTCTGTGTATATCTTAACTTTCTCCCTTTGTCTGGGGTGCCACAAACACATCTGGGCAAAAGGAAAAGGTTAAGATATCTTATTATCTTCTTTATGTAAGTTTATGATAAACTTAATAGAGAAGGGTCGAGGGGAAGCACAGTGTGCTCTTCGATTTTATCTATCTAACCAGATATATAAAGGTTAGTAGGATAAGACCGGGGTCGGTTGGGGCAGTACCGATCCCTCTTTTTTTCTCATAGTTGACTTCTTAATAATGATTAAATATACTTTAGAAGTCATATGGGTTAATTGCCCAAGTATTATTTATTTCCCTTTTATATATGGTAAACAAAACAAAGAGTATTAAAGAGTATGAAGAAATGACTCTCGCTATGCTTCGTGCTGAAGCAAAAAAGATTGGGCTAGAGGATTTTATGGAGTTACAAAAGAGAGAACTCATTATTGAGATATTGAAGAAGTCTACTTCTGATGAAGGTTTTGTCTTCGTAGAAGGCATACTAGAAGTGCAGAAAGATGGGTCACATGGTGTATTAAGGACCGATGGATTACTTCCGGGAGACAATGATGTATATGTTTCTGGTTCTCAGATTAAAAAATTTAGTCTAAGAACAGGAGATGTTGTATCTGGTCCTGCAAGATTACCAAAGGAGAAGGAGAAATATTTAAGCCTACTAAGGGTGGATACCGTTTACGGTAGACCAGCTCTAGAGGCTGCTAATAGGCCTCAATTTATGAAATTGACCCCTATATTCCCTAATAGGCAGATAAAATTGGAGACTTCATCGGATGTAATTTCCACCAGAATGATTGATTTGCTTTCACCAATTGGGTTTGGTCAAAGATCTATGGTTGTTTCTCCTCCAAAGGCTGGTAAAACATGGTTACTCAAAGATATTGCGAATGGTATTGCTCAAAACAATCCTAAAGCAAAATTAATAGTAGTATTAGTAGGTGAGAGACCTGAAGAGGTTACAGATATGAAGAGATTTGTTAAAGGAGAAGTATACGCATCAAACTTTGATGAATTACCGGAGCATAACTGTAGAGTAGCAGAGATGGCACTTCAGAAAGCAATGTGTATGGTAGAGTGGGGAGAAGATGTCATTATCTTAATGGATAGTATCACCAGATTGGCTAGGGCATACAATATTACAATGCCTACATCAGGTAAAACACTATCGGGTGGATTTGATCCTGTAGCATTATATCCTCCAAAGAGATTTTTTGGTGCTGCTAGAAATTTCGAAGAGGGTGGGAGTTTAACAATTATAGCTACTGCATTAGTAGAAACTGGAAGTAGAATGGACGATTTGGTTTACGAAGAATTCAAAGGTACAGGTAATATGGAATTACACCTAGATAGAACCTTAGCTAATAGGAGAATATATCCTTCGATAGATGTAACTAAGTCTGGAACAAGGAATGAGGAAATCCTTTTAAGTAAAGAGGTTTTGAATCAATCATGGAGAATTAGGAGAATGCTTGAAATTCTAGATCAGAATGAGAATCCTACAGAGGTATTGGTTAGTAGACTTAGAAAAACAAAATCTAACGAAGAGTTTCTTGCAACCTTGCACGAAGCTTAGTTCTGGTATAATAGTAGAGTAATTTTCTTCTTATTTTCAATGGAAGTAAAAGAACGGAAAAACAATATATCGGGACTTAGTTTCAGAGATCTTTCTTTAGATTCATATCAGCTAGACCAAGAAGGTGATTATATACTACTAGATAGTGATATTTCTAATGATGCGGATTTAAGTAAAGTACGAAAACTCCTCAAATTTATTGTAGATAGATTCAATACAAAGAGAGGTGTTCTTGCTTTTGTTATAGATTTTGGAGAGTATATTTTCACTAGATTAAGAATAATATGGGTTCTTGTCTCTGTTCTTTTTGAAATTTTCTATAGAAGTTTTGACTCTGTAAAAAGCAGTATAGTCAGGAGAATGTTTTGGGGAAGAGGATCCTTTCTTAAATATGTTGTTCAGATAGCTTTCGTTGTATTAGCAGTAATATTGAGCATTTCGTATATCTATAGGGCGCCTACTATAATAAATGCGAATGAAGAAGATTTAGAGTATATCTCTGTTGCAGAGGGAGATTTGCTTGCAATGAATGCAACACTTAACACCTCAATTCCTAAGGATAGGGAAGAAAGAGGGACTGAGATATATATAGTAATGAATGGTGATACGCTAAGTGGAATAGCATCTAAATTCGGTGTTTCCGTAGCGACGGTTAAGTGGGCCAATAATTTAACATCAGACTTAGTTAAACCAGGACAGGAATTAGAGGTTCCTCTTTCAGACGGTGTTTTAATTACCGTTAAGAAAGGTGATACCCTAGCTTCTTTAGCAAAGAAATACGCTGGTAACGAACAGGCTATTGCAGATTTCAATTTCCTTGATTATCCATTTACACTCGCTGCTGGGCAAGAATTGTTTATCCCTGATGGTAGAATGCCTGAAGCTCCAAAACCTGTATATGCAAGTACTCCTAAAACATATGTATCTGGTTCTAGTAATCCTACGAAAGCAACTACCTCTTATGTAGATCCAAATGTTGGAAGATTCTTAAGTTGGCCAATTGCTGGTGGTACTGCAAAAATCTCTCAATATTATAGAGGAACTCTTCATAGGGGTATTGATATAGCGGATAGGAATTTACCAAATATTCGTGCAGCTGCCGGTGGTACAATCATCTTTGCTGGTTGTGCTGGTTACTGTCCTCCACTTGGTTCAACTTACGGAGGTAGTGGATATGCTTGGTCAATACAGGTCGATCACGGAAATGGATATACAACTTGGTATGCTCACTTGAAGAATATCTATGTAAGAACAGGACAGACTGTATCAAAGGGACAATCAATAGGGCAGTTAGGTTCTACAGGAAGGTCAACGGGTCCTCACCTGCATTTTGAATTAAGAAAAGGTAGTGCATACGGCACTCAAATTAATCCTATGTTGTACACCAATTGGTAGTTTTGAGGTATAATCCTGTGATTAGGGCTCATAGTTCAGTTGGGAGA
>DCUE01000073.1:217-3726 GCA_002328465.1 Candidatus Dojkabacteria bacterium UBA2222 | reverse complement strand
AGGGGTTCAAATCCCCTCAGGTCCACTTTGTAGATTATGTAGCAGGTGGAAGGTCTTCGTTCAAAGATACCCAACATTCATATATAGACTCGCTGCTTTTTCACGATAATGTAAAACGCTTGTATATAGAGGACTTTTCAAAAGTTTACTTTTAAAGTAGAATATGAACATATTTGAGATATACTTGTAATATGTCGAAACAATACAATCCAAAGGATTTCGAAAAGAAATGGCAAGATAAATGGTTCTCAGACTTGCAATACGAGGGTAAAGACGGCTTAAATGATAAACCTAAGTATTATCTTTTGGTAGAATTCCCATATCCTTCTGGTCCTGGTATGCATATTGGGCATACTAGGAATTACTCTATGATGGATGCAGTTGCAAGACTTAGGAGAATGAAAGGCTTTAATGTAATGTATCCGATTGGTTGGGATGCATTCGGTTTACCAACAGAAAATTATGCTATTAAAGTTAAGAGACCACCACAAGAGATTACCAATGAGAACATAGAAAGCTTCAGAAAGCAGTTAAAGAGTCTTGGACTTTCATTTGATTGGAGTAGAGAGGTTAATACTTCGGACCCATCATATTATAGATGGACACAGTGGATATTTTTAAAGCTGTATGAGAAGGGATTAGCATATAAGTCCGAAATGCCAATAAACTGGTGTCCGAAATGTAGGGTGGGTTGCGCAAATGAGGAAGTTATTGACTCACTCCACGAAAGGTGTGGAACTGCTGTTGAAAAGAGAAATATAAGCCAATGGGTATTAAAAATTACAGAATATGCGGATAGGTTAGATGAAGATCTTGATTTAGTAGATTATCCAGACTCAGCAAAAGCCCTTCAGAGAAATTGGATAGGGAAAAAGGTTTGGTATGATATACAGTATAAGGTAGAGGGTAGTGATGAAACCTTAACTATATCTACAACTAGACCAGATACCCAATTTGGTTCAACCTTTGTTGTGATATCACCGGATAGTGAGGTTTTAAAGAAAATTATGAATCAAATTCCTAAAGATAGAAAGAAGGAGGTGGAAGAGTATATTAAGGAAGTTAAAAGAGAAGCTCTAAAGAAAGAAGAATATGGGGATGCTGAAAAAACAGGTGTATTTACGGGGATTTACTGTATAAATAGCATCTCAGGGAGTAGGTTGCCAATATGGGTCGCAAACTTTGTATTGACAACAGTTGGTACTGGGGCTGTGGTTGGTGTACCTGCTCATGATAGAAGGGATTTCCAATTTGCTACTAAATATGGATTACCAGTGGTTCGTGTAATAGAAGGGCTAAATGGAGATCGAGCTGATATATTTTCAGTTGAAATGGTGTATGAGGAAGAGGGTAATGTTTTTAACTCAGGCTTTTTAGATGGGCTTAGCAGTCTGGGTGCTGAAGTGAAAGTAGGCAAATTTATCGAAGAACAAAAGATAGGGAGAGTTATAACCAGATATCATCTTCATGATTGGGTGTTTTCGAGGCAGCACTATTGGGGTGAGCCTATTCCAATCATCCATTGTCCATCTTGTGGTATGGTGCCTGTACCCGAGAGTGATCTACCTGTGAAACTACCTGTGGTCCAAAGTTATGAACCAACAGAAACGGGTGAATCCCCCTTAGCAAACATACAAGATTGGGTAAACACTAAATGTCCGAAATGTGGGGAAGATGCTAAGAGAGAAACAGATACAATGCCTAATTGGGCCGGTTCAAGTTGGTACTATTTGAGATACTGTGATTCTAAAAATGACAAAGAATTTGTATCAAGAGAGCAAAGCGACTACTGGATGCAAGTAGATCATTATGAAGGAGGGCAGGAGCATATTACCTTACATCTTCTCTATTCAAGATTCTGGCACAAAGTTCTATATGATTTAGGCCTAGTTAGAGATGTTGAGCCATATAAAGCTAGGTCTATACATGGGAATGTGTTGGGAGAGGGGGGTGTTAAGATGTCGAAATCGCTTGGAAACGTTATTGGACCTGATGAATTAATCGCAGAGTATGGAGTAGATGTTACAAGGGCATATTTAATGTTTATGGGCCCTTATGAGGGCAATGTAGAGTGGAGTACTAGAACTATTCAAGGAGTTAATAGGTTTGTGGCTAAATACTACACTTTTCTTAATACAAAATGGGAAAAAAGAGTAGAAAAAAGCGATATGGAAGTTAAGGTTGGAATTGAGAGGTTATTAAGTAAGGTTGAAAATAATATTTTAGACTTTAAATTTAATACCGCTATCGCTGGATTAATGGAGTTTTACAATACTTTCTCAATTTCATCGTTTGATAGTAAAGACCTAGAGAAAATTGCTTTAATTACAGCTCCACTTCTCCCTCATATTGCAGAAGAAATATGGTGCTCTACTATGGGGAAAGAATATTCTATACATAACGAAAATTGGCCAATTATTGACGAAAAACTCCTAATTGAAAGAAATATTGAAATTCCTGTGCAAATAAACGGAAAAGTAAGAGGCAAGATAATGGTCTCAGAAAGTGATACAGAGGATCAAATTAGAGAAAAGGTCCTTTCACTCAATACTCTAGGCCAGCCCTTATCTGAAATTCAGATAAAAAAATTCATATATGTTCCTCAGAGGATAGTAAGTGTGACTTTGTAAGGGGTAAATATAGTCAAAAAGCCTTTGACAAATGTATACATTTACACTATTATTTTATCACAGACCCAGTAGCTCGAAAACAGTTGATATAACAAGATAAAATACTGTCTGTGAAATATGATAAAAACTAACTGCCCAAATGTAGCAAAAAAGTTGTTCATTTTGCTGATAGTATCCTTAGTTTTTGTTATCTTCGTTTCCAATTCCGTATATGCCTTGACATCAGAAACTATTAACTTCCAAGGGAAGATAGTAAGAAATGATACAGGNNGATTTTAGAGTATCTTACTACACTGCGTCAAGTGGTGGGACACTTCTTTTGACAGAGGACTATACGAATGTAGAAATTGGACAGTACGATGGTGTTTTTGAACTATCATTGGGCTCGGGATCAGTAACAACATCTGCCCAATGTAGGGATGGAACTTGTAATAACGTTGTTGAAGTCATATCTGAGTACAACAACATATATATCGAATTGAAATTTGCTCCAGATGGTACAAATCTCACAGAAACTTTTAGTAGGATGCCACTTGAGGCAAGTGTATATTCGATATATTCAAAGTATGCAGGTGGAGCAAGTGATGCTTTTAAATTTAGTAACTCAATTAGCACACAATCACAGAATAATCCGGTAGCTGGAATGGTGTATTTTGATCCAGGAGATTCAGAATTAAAGGTTTACGATGGTTCTACTTGGATGGGAATAGGAAGTGGTTCAGAACTTTGGACAGATGCTGGGACGTTTACTCATCTTACTTCAACGACTGATGATATTCTCTTTGGTGGTAATACAATTGCGGATGCAACATTCTTCTTCGATGTTGATGGAAGTAGTGGTAGCTATTTAGAGATAGATAACGCTTCAAATACAGATAG
>DCUE01000073.1:0-154 GCA_002328465.1 Candidatus Dojkabacteria bacterium UBA2222 | reverse complement strand
ACTCCTGGACAAATGCTTTCAGTTGCGGGTACTTTTGGAATCATTGAAACAGGCACTACCCCAACGTATTACACGGTTTTCCAAGGTGGGGATCAGAGTTCAAATATCACATACACTCTCCCAGTCTCATCAACAAATGGTCTCTTAAGAAATA
>DCUE01000032.1 GCA_002328465.1 Candidatus Dojkabacteria bacterium UBA2222 | reverse complement strand
AGCTACATATTTAATGGATGGTAAAATTACATCTGGAATATGGAAAAAGACCTCTAGAACAGATAGAACAACGTACTATGATAGTGAGAATAATGAGGTACAATTCAATAGAGGAAGAGTATGGATATCAATTATTCCACGCTCTGAAGGAAAATTTGCTATAATTGAGCAATAAATTGCCCCATGGTCTAAGATAGTATAAATTAGGCCTATTTAATATATTAAATAGTAGGGGAAAATGCTTAAAAGTCTATTCATATCAAAGGTAAGAATAAGGGTCCTTGCAAAGTACATGGAAGATGTTAATAAACCATATCATGTTAGAGGTCTAGTTAGAGAGCTTGGAGAAGAGATTAATGCTGTAAGGAGAGAGTTACTTAGTCTTAAGAAAGTTGGTCTATTAGAATCTCGAAAAGATGGAAACAAAATTATGTATACCATTAATAAAGATTGCTCAATAGTATGGGATCTTAGATCTATGTTTTTTAAACAATCTGAAACAGGTAAACTTCTCTATGACAAATTCTTACCTATAGAAGGTATAAAAATAGCTATGGTAACAGAGGCTTTTCTAAAGAACAAATATCCTGAGAAAACAGATATTGATATGCTCTTTATTGGTGATATGAAAGTTAGAGAACTCTCATTAGCTGTTAGTGCTCTTGAAAAAGAGATGGGAAGAGTTATAAAATTTGCAGCAATGAAGGTTGAGGACTATGAATTTGGTAAAAAGAAAAGAGACCCAATTTTAATTAACGCGATAAGTAAAGACAAAATAGTAATACTCGGAAGAGATTCTGACTTAATCTAGTATGAAGAAATTAAAACTCCCAAAAGTAAAAGTGAAGTTTCCAAGTCTTAAAGGTGCATTTAATTACATAGCATCCATATTTATTAGCTCAGTAATCCTAGGACTCATATTAATCTCTTTACCATTAACAGAGAGAGTATCCTCTTCAGCTACATATGACTTAGTAAATAAGAATAGACTGTATTGGGCAAAGGAATATATTCTTGAACTTAATACAGAAAACTCCCTTAAGAAGGAACAAGATATTGAAAGGACTAAATCCATACTTCAAAGAAGATTAAGGAATTTCGGTGTAGAACAGTCCTCTATTCTTTCATACAAAGAAGATGATATAGATTTTCTTAAAGTCTCTATACAAACCTCAAAGAACCTTGAATTAGTAGAGGGTTTAATAAAATCTCCATATATTGTTCAAATTGTAACAAGAAAGGATGGTGTAGATTTCGAAGATGTTGAAAATCCCATTGCTCCATATCTAGCAGAGAACTATGACTCTTCCAAATTCACAAGAGATTTCTTTAGAAATGTATATATAACTCAGTTAAGAAATTCTGCGAATGAATACTCTTACTTCGCTCTTTTTAAGACATGGCCATTTGAAAAAGATTGGACTACTTTTCTTAATGATTACTCTGGTCAAACAGTTGGAGTAAGCATCGATGGATTTGTTACTCCAGTAGAGATAATAGCAAATCAAGATCTCTTTGCTGTACCCGTTCCTTCAACAGAGCAGGAGAATGCCCATGTCATCAGCTTGCTTTATAACTCTGGGGTAATACCCATATCATATACAACAGCAAGCGAAGAAGAGATACCTGTAGATAGTGCAGAAATTGATTACATAAAACTCACAGAGGGTATGTTAGTTGCAATAATATTTATTTACATATACCTACTCTTCATAGAAAAAACTCCTAAAGATGTACTAATTAGATCTGGGATATCTACTGTAATGACAGTTGCAGCATGGATAGCATATCTTAAGATATCTGAGACTCCAACTGATATATTCCTATTGGCTTTGGAGGTTATAACCATTGTAGCTATATTGAGGATTATTACAGAGAATGTAGAATCCAGAATAATAGTAACTGTTCTAATCGCATTAATATCCTCAATCTGTGTAATATTAGGTTCTGGGTATGTAAAAATATTTGCAAACGATTTGTTGATATTAATGATACTAAGTAACTTATCCCTATCATTATCGACCTACTATATATCTAATGTAAGAAGATCACTAAAGATATGAACTTAGCAGAAAATATATTACAAAATTGGAGTACATATGAAAAAAACATGGAGGCATTGCTCCTAATATTCATACTTGGAATCTCTCTATTAGCAATATACTGGTCTACTAGAAATAAAAGTATATTAATACTCTCTGCAATATCATTTGGTCTTCTACTTCTCTTTAACTTTCTAGGAATCTTCTTTATCAATCTTCTTTTCAGCATACACATAACTGAGATATTTAGAATTGTTCCCGTTATATCTTCCATTCTTCTTGTATCAAATCTAGGAATACTCGTTGGTTTCTATTTATCCAAAAAAGGTTCAAAAGGATTCAGGATTTCTTCAATTAGGAAGGAGTATTTATCTGATTCAATCAAACAAACTATCTTCTTGATCTTACTTGGTTCATCTACTCTACTCTTCCTCTCTCCTCAAACAGAAGCCATTGTATCAATATCAATCCTATCTACAGTATCAACCATCTGGTTGACATACTTAGCATCAAGATATCTTCTCAAATGATAACTTACAAAGGTAAGATAATTGTAATAGCTGGTCCAACTGCATCAGGTAAATCTGATATGGCCTTGAAGCTTGCAAAAGATATTAATGGATATATTATCAATGGTGATTCAAGACAGATATACAAAGATTTAAATATTGGAACTGCAAAACCAATCTTTGATGAAAAGATATCTAAAAATATCTATCTATTAAATGGTATCAAACACTTTCTCTATGACTTCGTTAATCCAAAGGAGAATTTTACTCTCTATGAATACCAAAATGCCGTAGGAACCGTTCTTAATCAAGAGAAAGGTATCCCTATAATTGTTGGTGGAACAGGTATGTATATAGATAGCGTTATTTTCAATTACGAACTAATTCCAAATACAAAAGAACCTAAAGACTTAGAAACAAAAAGTCTTGAAGAATTACAATCATTAGCTAAAGATCACATAAATGAAATGAATGAAAGTGACAGAAAGAACAGACATAGATTGATAAGAGCAATAGAAAGGGGAGGTATAAATAGGAAGAAGGGGGATATGTTAAATCATATATACTTTGTCATTGATATCGACAAAGAGATATTAAAGGGAAGAGTCAGGCAGAGGATAGATAAAATGTTCGAAGATGGTTTACTGGAAGAGAATATCTCTTTAAGAAAGCAGGGATATACATATGAAGATAAGGGAATGAATAGCATAGGGTATATAGAATTCAAGGAGTACTTCAATGATAAAATAAGCTTGGAAGAAGTAAAAGAAAAAATATACAAGAATACTCTTTCATATATCAAAAGACAGAGGACATGGTTTAGAAGAAATAGTGAAAGTATTTGGACTAACAGTTACGAAGATATCCTTTATAAAGCATCGAACTTCATTTCGAAAGAGTAAGAACCATCTTTGCTCTCTATCAAGTACATACTGTTAATAGTAAACTGAATATNNAACTCTTTGTATTTCCTACTCATTCCAACCTTAATACATCCTAAAGATATTTTAATCTCTTTAAATCTTATCTTAGAGATTTTCTTCTTTAAAAGAATCTGATTTATGAAGTTCAAACTTTCTCCTAGATAATACAGTGAAATATGGAATGTATTTGGTTTAACCCATCTAACAGGAATACCGAAATCATCAAAGATTGTACTGATATCTCTCAATACTACCTTAATCTTGTCATTAGATTCTTGATTTGGAACAAAACCTAAGAAGTAACTCATACTACTCCTTCCCTATTTTATCTACACCAATATATTTCCTTAATACCTCTGGAACTAATATACTACCATCTTCCTGTTGATATGTTTCTACCAAAGCAACCATCAATCTACTTGTTGCTAATCCTGATGCATTAAGTGTACTCATATACTCTGTTTTACTACCATCACTTGGTTTGTATCTCATATTACCCCTTCTTGATTGGTACTCTCTTACATTAGAAATTGAACTTACTTCATAGTACTGTCCAATTGCTGGCATCCATACTTCAACATCATATGTTTTTGCAGCACCTGCAGAACAATCTCCTGCAGCAAGTTTACTAACTCTGTAATGTAATCCCAAACCCTCTACTATTTTCTCTGCCTTACCAACCAACTCTTCAAAAGCTTTCTCTGAACCACTCTTTGTCGTAAATTGATACATCTCCACCTTGTTAAACTGGTGTACCCTTATCAAACCCTTCTCATTTGCCCTATAACTTCCAGCTTCTCTTCTATAACATGGGGTATATGAGAAGAATTTCTTTGGTAACTCTTTCTCCTCTAATATCTCATCTCTAAAAAGATTGGTTAGAGAGGTCTCTGATGTTGGTATAAGGAATTGATTCTCATCCTTTAACCAATACACATCATCTTTAAATTTAGGCAGTTGTCCTGCACTGTATCCAGACATCTCTCCAACAATGTGTGGTGGTAATATCATTTCATAACCATCTTTAACATGTTCATCAATAAAGTAGTTTAGTAATGCCCATTCTAATCTTGCACCCATACCTGTATACATTGCGAAATTGTTTCCAGAGAGTTTAGTTGCTCTTTCAAAATCAAAGAGTTTTAAGGTATTACCTAACTCAACATGATCTTTTATCTCGAAGCTAAATACTGGTTTCTCTCCAACTGTCTTTATGACTTCATTTGCTTCTTTACCCCCTGCAACTAAGTCTTCATCTGGGACATTTGGTAATACTTCTACTAAGCTGGTTAATTTTTCATCTACCTCAGTCAATTTACCCTCTATCTCTTTAACTGTATACGAAAGGTCTTTTAAATCTTTAAGTAGATATTCAAATTCTACTGAACCCTTCTTAGTATTAGCCATTTTAGTGTTGTAGCTATTCTGTTCTGCTCTCTTAGTTTCATACTCCCTTAATAGCTCTTTCTTTTTCTCATAGAGTGTAGTTATCTCATCTAAGTGTAGCTCCTCTTTACTTAATCTCTTTAACAAACCTCTTTCTACTTCCTCTCTCTGTTCCACTATTCTTTTTGTGTCTATCATCTAAATATTTATCTAATTTAAAATGTTCTTATCTCCCTTATTATATTCTGTCCATATTCTGTTATCAATATGAAATCTGATATACTTTCTATATCCAATATGAAAAAAGAGTACAAGAAATTAAAGAATTTAATAGAGAAATCTAAGAATATCTTAATATTGACCCATAAAGGACCTGATTTTGATGGTTTTGCTAGTGGATTAATATTAAAGAATTTCTTGAACGTATATTACCCTAAGAAAACTGTTGTATTTAAAACAAGACAGTATCCTACACAGAAGATTCCCTTTATGCATGAATTGCAAATTACACAGAGAATAGATGCAGGAAATGAGGATTTAATAATAATGGTAGATACAAATAATTGGAGAATGTGTATCACAAAAGATGACACAATACAGGTAAGTAAAGCAAAGATTGCCATAGTAGATCATCACTCTAGTAAGGGTCTAGAAGCTGAGGTCGTTGTAAATGAGAATATGAGTTCTGCAACAGAACAGATTTTGGATTTTTGTATGAACGTAAAAGGTAAGAAGTACATTATCTCAGAAGAGATATCTACTCTTGGACAAATTGGTATTGTATTTGATACAGGAGGATTCTTGTATCACAATACTAAACCTGAAACATATGAATTGATGGCTAAACTAAGAAGAATCTATGAATTAGATTTAGAGGACTTCGAATACAAGAGTGGTAAATTCCCATTAGAAACTCTACTTCCACTCAAAATATATATACAGAATATTCATATTGTTAATGATATGGCTTTTTCATTCCTTAATCTAAGTGAAGTACAGAATTACAAATTAACAAAGACAGGGGTTAATGCTGCTCAAGGATTTGTAAGNNATACATTGGGGATTTGTTGTTAAGCCATCCTTTACGAGTGATAGCGAGTGGAGGATATCTTTCAGAAGTACTAAGGGATATCAGGAAGTAGCAAGTATTGCAGAAGCTCTTGGTGGTGGCGGTCATCAATACTCCGCTGCAACAAGAATTACGGCTACTGATGGTGATCAAGCAGCTAAAATGGTATTAGATGCAGTTGAGAAAGTATTAAAAGGGGAAACTAAGCAGGAGGTTCCTTTGCAGCCTTCATCCCCCTCTCAAGCTCCGCAACCTTCCACATAAACAAACGACTTCTATCTTTCGCATTAGGATAGTCTATTGCAAAACTATATGCCTGTTCCAATACTACCCTTGGTTTCTCTTTGGCCCATTTAATATACATAGTAGCTCTCTTCATATCTCCTAACTGATTAGCTAACCTTAATCCAAAGTATTGATACTCCTTAGATATATATTTATGTTTATCATTGATAATTACTTTCTTTTTAGAATATTCCTCTGTATCAAAAAGTTCACTTTGAATCTTAGAATCATTTTCCTTCTCCCTTAGCTTTGAGAATATTTCCTTTAGAGATTCCATATTTACAAAGATAAAATTACTTCTTCTTAGGTTTGGGAAGTATATCTTGATATATGTTCTTTGTTGATTGTTCTATCTCTACTCTCATTTGAGGAAATAGGGTGCCCTCTCTACCAGATATATCTTCCATGAACCAAAATATTCTTTCACTTTGACCATACCCACTTGTAGGTGGCATACCGTACTCTAACATCTCTACAAAATCTATATCTAGCATCTGAGCCTCTTCATCTCCAAGCTCTCTTAATTTCTGTTGTTCAACAAATCTGTTTAATTGGTCTAAAGGATCATTAATCTCAGAATACCCATTACCCAACTCACTACCTGCAATTATTACCTGGAATCTCTCAGTCAACCTTTCATCCTCTGTTTTAGATTTTGCTAATGGAGATACAAACATAGGGTGGTTAACTAAGAATGCAGGACCAGAGATTGTTGCCCTTATTACTTTCCACATATTATCAATCATCCTATTTCTGTTAACCTCTCCCTCTATTTCAATTCCCTTCTCTTTTAACACTTTTAATATTTTCTCATCTGAATCCTCAAAGATATCAACATTAAAGTTATCTTTAATAACTTGGGTAAAGTCTATCTCTTTCCATTCATCTGCTAAATCGAAGGTATGACCCCTTGTAGTAAATTGAGTCTTACCGTATACCTTGTTAGCTATCTCTAGGAATAGATCTCTAACCAATTTCATATTATCTTTATAATCAGCATATGCCCAATACCACTCTAATTGGTAATACTCTTGTAAATGTTCATCATCCATACCCTCGTTTCTAAAGTTAGGACCTAATGTATATATCTTTTCGAAACCACCACCTATTAATCTCTTCTGATATAGCTCAGTAGATATTCTAAGATACAAACCTATATCTAGCGCATTATGATGTGTAATGAATGGTTTAGCATCAGCTCCACCGGTTACAGCTTCNNACTTCCCAGAATTTAGCTTTTCTTTCGAATAGGGATACTCTCTCTGGATTAATTACTAAGTCAATATATCTTCTTCTAAATTTCTGCTCTTTGTTTTTTAATTTCCTTGGAATAGGTCTAAGAGATTTAGTTAGTAGCTTAATACCCTTTGCGAGTATGGAAATTTCTCCACTCTTACTCTTACTTATCTCTCCATAAACCTCTATAAAATCTGCTAAGTCTAATAGTTCAAGATTTTCCCATTCTAAGTATCCCTCTTTAAGACCTTTCTCTAACCAATCGTTTTTAACAATAACTTGGATACTTCCTGTTTGATCTTTAATATCTGAGAATATTAATTTCCCATGAGCTCTCCATCCAGTAATTCTTCCTGCTACTGTATGCATACTCCCTTCATATTTCTCAAATTCATTCTTAATACTCCCTATCTGAATATCTCTCTCTGATTTAGCAGGATACCCACTGATACCTAACTCTTTTAGTTTGTACAATTTCTCTAATCTAATTTTTCTTTGACCTATGAGATTACTTTTTAAAGAGTCCTCCATTTATGAATATCTATAATTTATTGTATCCCTGAATTATATCACACCACTATTCCTATTCGTGTATTAAAATATGATCTCCCTTTTCAAATATCTCATACAGATATTTTGCATCCCCAAGGAGCATACGAATACATCCCTTACTTCTTCTTACCCCTATATTTGTAGATGGTTCATATATCTTTTTACCATTCTCGTCGTACCACCATATCAATGCATGTAGCCCATACCAAGAATCCTGTTTAGGAGAGTAGTAGAATGCCATCCAATACGGCATATATCTTCCACCTGGAGCGATAGGGGCAACCCCTTTATCTATAACTGGGAAAACTCCGTATACTTGATATCCTGGTTGTGCTGCAGAGAGGTGTATCTCTTTAACAACCATTCCATCTATCCATACATAAAGTTTCTGTTTTGAGTTATCTATTTCTATATATTTTTGAGCATACTTACCATCTGTTCCAGGCAAGTCTTTACTCAATACCTCAACAGATGTATTTATTCTCGATTTAAATGCTAGATATACATCTTCGAAGATATTACTTAAATCGGGAATAACATCCTCTTTCCAATATATGAAACTCCCTGAGCGATTTCTAGTAAATGTCTTACCTCCATATTTTTTCTCAAAGTGAGGGATTACAGTATCTAATACAATTTGATATACAGCATTCTCATCTACTACACCCTCTTTTATCAATCCATCACTTGATATCCATACACAACTTGTAGAGTCACAAACTGAGACAGAGAAGGTCTCTTCTTTCATATCTTCTTCAAACGAAATACTCTGTGCACCAGCAACTTGTGTTAGAGTAGATTTAGAAGTTTCTTTCTCTCTAAAGATATACATTGAGAAGAGGAATAGAAGAATTACTAAGAGGATATTTAAGACAATAACCATCCTTAAAATTAATTTTTCTTTCATACAATCATATTATCAAATTATAGATACATACCCAAAGGAGATGATGTATAATTGGGAGATTAAGATTAAACAATACTTAAATGTCAGAGGATATTTTACAAAAGATTACAGCATTAGCTAAAAGAAGAGGAATCATATTCCCTAATTCAGAAATATATGGGGGTATTGGTGGTTTCTATGACTACGGTCCAGTGGGTGTAGAAATGAAAAACAATTTAAAAAGATATTGGTGGAGAAACATCGTAGACAGGAGGGAGAACGTTGTTGGTATAGATGGGAGTATTATTACACATCCAAAGGTCTGGGAGGCATCAGGGCATCTCACAGGCTTTGCTGATGAGGTAGTTGAGTGTAAAAAATGTCATCAGAGATTTAGACCGGAAGATATTGAAGAGAAGTGTCCTAAATGTGGTAATACAGAATTTACAGATAGTAGGAAATACAATATGTTGTTTAAGACAGAGGTGGGAGTATTAGAGGGAGAGAAGATGGATGCATATTTAAGAGGAGAGGCTTGTCAGAATATATATTTAGATTTCAAGAATGTTGTCGACTCAACTAGACAACAAATACCATTTGGTATTGCACAGATTGGGAAAGCTTTTAGGAATGAAGTTACTCCAAACAAATTAACATACAGAACTAGAGAGTTTGAACAGTGGGATTTACAATTCTTTGTTCATCCAAATGATATGGATAAATGGTTTGAGTATTGGAAAG
>DCUE01000067.1 GCA_002328465.1 Candidatus Dojkabacteria bacterium UBA2222 | reverse complement strand
AATACTTGCTCCTCTGTGTAATATTTTTAGAAGCAATCTCAATTGCCTTTCCCAATCCAACAATACCAGCAACATTCTCCGTTCCTGCTCTCATATTTCTCTCTTGTCCTCCCCCATGAATCATCTTTGAGATTTTAACTCCCTTTCGTATATACAATGCCCCTATTCCTTTAGGTCCATGAAATTTGTGTCCAGAGAGGGAGAGTAAATCTATATTTAATTCATTTACATCAATCGGAATATTCCCAATTGCTTGTACAGCATCTGTATGGAAGTAGATATTCTTCTCTTTTGCTATCTCCCCAATCTCTTTAATTGGTTGAATGGTTCCAATCTCATTATTTGCAAACATTATTGAAATTAAGATAGTATCTTTTCGAATAGCTTTTTTTAGATCTTCTATATCAATTATCCCATTACTCTTTACAGGTAAATATGTAATTTCGAAACCGTATTTTTCTAAATACTTACATGTATTTAGTACAGCATGGTGCTCTATATTTGTTGTAATTATATGTTTACCTTCTTTCTCATTTGCAAAAGCAATACCCTTTATTGCCCAATTATCAGATTCACTACCACCACTTGTAAAGAAAATCTCATTGGGATTTGAATTAAGTGTTTTTGCAACTTGCTCTCTTGCATTCTCAATAGCTTTCCTACCCTCTCTACCAATTGAATAGATACTAGAGGGGTTACCGTATTCATTTTTTAGGTACGGAAGCATACTATCCAGAACTTCTGGAAGAATCTTGGTAGTAGCAGCATTGTCCATGTATATTAGGTTTCCCATATGGGTAATTCTATCATGAAAAGATATATTTTAGGTATTATATTTTTCTACTATCATATGCCCAATGAAGTACAGCCTGTCTCTGTTTCTTCCTACATTCCAAGTCTCCTCTTCTACAGTTCTTTTCTATAGCAGAAATATGTCTTTGAATTGCTTTCCACCTTTTTATCTGTCTTTCATCCTCTGGTGGAATCCTTCTACCCATATAGTATCTAGCGTACCATTGAAACCATCCTCTTGGATCTTCATGATATATCCATCCTTTTTTTCTCCAGTATCCAAGAGACATACTAGCATCAACTTGGAAATAGTTAAGGGAGATATCTTTTTTTGATGAAGATAGCTTAGCATTAATAAACCATTCTCTTGGGAATTCATCTTTACAGTCAGTCATGTATTTTCCACCGAATACACCCAACTCTAACATCTCTTTTGGTGTTAATTCAGGTTTAAAATCTGGGTCAAAATTCTTCCCAATTGGTTCTGTAAGGAAATATACATACCCCTGTTGCATTAAGTCGTTTACAAGGACTTTCTTTTTCATTTATAAATACTTCCTTTAAGGTCTTAAAGTACCTCCAAATACTTGCCATGCAAGTAGTGTTTTAGCAACAAGACTGAGAATGATATAGAAGGTCTCACCATAGAGATAATTTTTCCAAGGTCCAATCTTTTTGTACTGTAAGAACATATTGATTGCAAAGCTATTAAAGAAGATGAATATACTTACATATATCCAATAGACAAATGTCGGGATATTACCACCCCCAAACTCTCTGGCTCCATATACATAAATTCCAAATACAACCCATGGAACAATACCTGCTATACATCCTAAGACAAAGGTCAACCAGTTCACTTTCTTCTGTCCACTATTATGAACTTCCATTGCTAATCCAAGTAGGTTCATTAGAGCATCGAGTACAAATATCATTACTAAGCTAGACAGGTCATATATTCCAGAAAGGAAACTAATTGCAATCATCATTACACTTGCACTCAAAGCATATTCAAACCATCTTACTTTATTTATTCCTAACTTGAGATTTTCCTCATATTTCTTTCTATATATTGTGGAGATAAATAGGTGAGCAGCTGCACTCATAAAGAAGAATATTGCAACAAACCAGGCAATATTAACCTCCGATACTTGCTCTGTTGCTGGTAAGAGCTTTTCTAATTGGAAATCGTATCTAAGATAGTTAATTGTAATTGGGACAACACCTTTCTCGGGGTCACTAATAATTAATACAAGGATTCCCTGAATAAGGTGAAAGAATCCCATCAAAATATTAAAGACTCTTAGTTTCTTGAATTTATCCATGTTAATAGATATCTGTTAAATTAGATATCTTAGGATACCATAGTAATATCCATTTCTGAAAGGGGGTTTTTAGTCTATTCTTCCTTTTTTATACTCAATCCCTTGTATTAGATTCTTAATAATTCTTCTTGTACCTTCTGAGTATCTACTTCTACTTACAAAATCAGTATCGGAAATCATTTTCTCTAGAATTTTTTTACTATCTTTTCCCCAGCTTTTACCAGTTATTCCACTAGCAATTCCCTTATTGTAATATCTATTTCTCAATGAGTTAAGAGTATTTATACCAACAATGAATCTTTCATTAACATTGCCTCCTGAATCTACTATTTTTTCATAAAGAGGATCTAAATCGACTAGATATATACTGGAATCATCAAAAGAATACACAAATTGTATTGGTCTACAAACATCGGTTAGGAAATATTCACTACACTCTCTACAAAGATACTTTGAGGCCATGTAGGAGGTTAAACTAAAAAGCCATTGCTCCATACGGTCATAAAAAAGCTCTTGATTAGAATTCCATAATCCATTGTTCTCTAGTGGAAGGCATTTACCATGTATATACTCAGAAACTATGCACAAACCTTGTCCTTTTTTCCCATCCTTTGTATGAATATCAGATACGAATGCCGAGTGCTCAGGAACTTTTATATCAAAAGATTCTAGTTCGCCCAAGAGAGTATCAAAGTTATCCCTAATTTCAGTAAATGATCCATCTGGATACTCCAACCTTCTATTCTCGTCTAATGAGGGTGCTCTGACAACCGAATATCGTCCATCTCCACGATATATTTTCGCTAATCTTGTATCAGTTTCATCACACTCTCTTAGATATTGGGAGTGTGCATCATATCTTAGTGCATCTATTATATATTCTGATTCTTTCATTAGAGTATTTTATCATATTGCCCTATAGTATTCTATATTATTTGCTTAAAAAAGAAATTTTGTATATCTTAGATATATACCAATATCTTGAATAGTAATGCTTGAAAAAGAGATTGTAACAGTAACAGAAATAGAGAGTAAGTGTATGGAGAGTATAGCCATCTCATATCCACAGATGTATCTTTCTCCCCCACTATTACCTGAAGAGATGTATTCATATGTTGAGGGTATGAATTCATATGAGAAAGAGTTTGTAAAACTATTACACTCAAGAGGTATGATTGTATTTCGAGAGCCTATGATTGAGAGTATTGATTGTAAACCAGATTTCTTTATTTTTAACCCCTATACCCAAAAAGGAAAGATTGTTGAGATAACACTTTGTGAGAAAAATTATAGTAATGGTAATAGGGATACAGTTAAAAGAAAAAGAAGACAGGCAGAGAAATTAGAACAAACGGGAATACCTTATGTAATTCTTTATAGAGAGAATATAGAGAGAATAAGGAGAACGTGTTGTGAGAATCTTTTTTAGATTTGACCTATTTTCCCCGAAATGATACCGTTAAACTGTATATCTAAATTAAATGAGAAAATAATATGGGATATGTAGATAACATAGAAGATAGGACAAAAGAGAATAGTAACTTTAGAAAAGTACTATACACAGGTTCGTATATGCAATTAGTAGTAATGACTCTAAAGCCAGGTGAAGATATTGGTGAAGAGGTTCATGATACTGTAGATCAATTTTTTAGGGTTGAAGAGGGAGAAGCAAAGGTTATTATGAATGGTGAAGAGAGTATATTATCAGAGGATATGGTAGCAATAGTACCAGCAGGTACTCTACATAATGTTATAAATACTTCAGAGTCAGAAGAATTAAAACTTTATACAATTTATGCACCTTCAAATCATCCAGAGGGAACAGTTCATGCTACCAGAGAGGAAGCAATGGCCGCTGAAGAAGAGCACCATCATTAGAGGAAAGGATTTTATTCAAACTTTGGAGGAGTTACTGTATTTTGATTAGTATATACACTACTCTTCTCACCATCTATTGGGGTTGTAAGCTGAGAGAAAAGATATGTACCTAATTTATCACCTGGATGAAGAAGTATATTAAATAATCCCATATTTTTAATTTCTAATACGGAGCTTTCTCCATTAAAAGGTAATCCATCTAAGACCATTGCAGAGATATGTATGCTCATTCCAAATCTTGCATAAGTACTTCTACCATCAATTAATGTAAGAATATCCTTATCTGTTTTTACTATCTCTTTTGTTGAACCCAAAACAAAATCATTTGGTTTAAGAACATATGGGTTTTGTGTAAGGTTATACTTCACATACTCTATATCCTTTGGGTTATGACTATCTATTATCTGATACGGTCTCGGAAGTAACAAATCATTTCCAAGATGCATAGATATTCCATTGGGTTCAATTTCAAAATTACCTACAATCATTATCTTACCCTTCTGGATATACTCTTTTATTGTTGTATTTGAGAGAAACATATTTTGGCAGTTATATTTACTAAGTACATATTACAGTATTTTCTTTACTTGAAAAAGGGTTATAACAATAGTAATGTATATATAGATAATTTAAGCACTAAGCATATGGAAACAGCTCCGAGTAATATATCTAGTACAACAACAGTTCAGATAGATAGACTTGAGAGAGCATATACTAACGGGAAATTTTATAAGGCTATAATTATCTTTCTATTAATTATTATCATTGCAGTATCATTTTTTGTTTATTCTCTTTTAACAAAATCACCTTTAGTCCCTACTGAAATATCCTCTCTGCTATATGAAGCAGTAATTTGTAAGAACTGTGATTTAGAGGAGGAGGTTGAGGATACGAATACTTTATTAAAAAATAGTGATTGGGCATTCTATCAATTCCCTACATATGGATTTTCTGTAGAAATCCCAGATAATTACTCGTTTCTTCCTGGTTTTGAATCTGAGGAGTACAGATATGTTTGGAGTATAAGGAATTACAGTTCAGAGGAAGATCCTGAATATTCAGTATTCCCTAATTTAAAAGAGATTATTTCTGTTTCCTATTTCCCAATTAATACCCCTAATTTATATTCAGAAATAGATGCTGTTAAGGGAAGTACAGTTCATATTTCCTTTTATGAAAATATTGATAAATTAACCATTGAGGAGATAGAGAGTCAATTCTTTAAAGAAATAAATGATCAAGCACAGGGTGGCCAATTCGAGATTACAAATTATACAAAAGAGTTCAAACTATATCAGGGAAAGGATGCTTTTACATATACATATGATAGTGTTATGTTTCCTAACAAAGGAACAATACTATTAACAGATGAATATATAGTTCAGATTAATAAAACCTTTCTATTTTCTGAAGGAGAACAACTAGAAATGGTTAATAAGGTAATTAATGGAATGAGATTTAAATAGAAGGAGATTCTCATAAAATGGTTTAATTGATATACTTAGTGGTTTATTAATGTATGTAAAATAAATAAAGTATATCTGATTAATGAAACTATTAAAGAAATATCTTTCTCCAATAATAACAGTATTTGTGCTTTTTCTTTTCGCTTTGTATTTATACAAAAACCCTCAAATTATAGATGAGCTACTAGCTACAAATGTAATATATATAATATTGGTAATGTTAGTATATTTATTAATCTTCTTTTTGGAGGGTCTTTTCATATTAGTAACATTAAAGATATTTAATATGGATATCGGAAAGAAAGAGAGTTTCTTTCTTGCAACAGTATCCCGTATCGGTAATTACCTTTTACCTATGCGTGCAGGAGCTATCTTTAGGGCAACATATCTAAAAAAGAAGTACTCTTTTAGTTACTCGAATTTTCTTTCAACGTTATACGGTTATTACATAATATTCTTTTTTACAAATGCCTTAGTAGCCTTTGTAGTTCTTCTTCTTAAAAATTCACTATATTCGATATCCTCTCCTACCCTTACACTCTTCTTCCTTATAATAATTATTGGGATGCTAATTCTAATTTTCTTAAGATTTCCTTTTGAAAAGGTATTTAAGAAGAGAGACGGATTTGTAGCCAAAATAGTATCTTTCTTAGACAAATTCATAAAAGGATGGGATTTAATTGTTAAAGATAAAAAAGATTTCCTAATGCTTTTGTTTATTGCTTTGGGAAATATACTACTTAATATATTAGTTGTGTTTATTGAATTTAATGCAATCGGGAAATTAGTGAACCTATTAGATGTGATTCTATATACCTGTATCTCTGGAGTATCTCTACTTATCAGTATTACTCCAGGATCTTTAGGTATTAGGGAGGGAGCTTTCTTGATGACTTCAAAGTCTATTGGATTGAGTGAAATTGAGATTATGAAATTAGCATTCTTAGATCGTGGCATTATGTTTCTTCTCCTTCTTCTCTGTTTAGTAGTTATACTTTTCTTTTTCAAGAAATTAACTTTAAAAGATATATTCTTTGGGAAAGAAGAAAGAAATAAATAAAATTGTTCTTATAAGTATATTAGCTCTGTTTCTAAGTTTTATACTTTATCTTGCCTTTTCTATTCGGATGGGAATATCCCCAGATTCTCTCTATCATCTTGAAGTCTCCAGAGAGTACTCTACTACATTAGGGATTCCTGAGAATACTCCCAATACTTACGAGTGGAGAGATATTACAAGAATACCTTACCTATTCTTTTGGTTAAATGGAAGATTGTTAAATTTAAACAGTGGATTTATTGATGAAGTAATTCTCTTAAGAATGGTAAATGTGCTTTTCTCATTGGGAACGGTGTATGTAACATACCTACTTTCCAAGGAGATATTGAAGGGTAAGTGGGAAAGATTATTACCAGTATTTCTTTTGGCTAATACCTTAATGTTTGTATTCCTATCGTCTTCTATTAATTATGATAATCTCGCTAACCTACTATCTGTTTTAAGTATTTTTTACTTTGTTAAGTTTGTTAAGAGCAAATTGGATATTAAATATCTTTTATGGATGGTTCTATTCCTTTGTATAGGGGGATTAACGAAGTTTACAATTTTACCATTAGCATTTATCCTCGTTGTTCTTTGTTTAATTGAGATTTTTAAGAAAAGGGAATTAATAAAAGAAGTGAAAGTAAATAAATATTTCTTACTTATTCTCCCAATTCTTGTTCTCCTTTTTCTAAATTTCCAAGTATACGGAGTTAATATATTAACTTATGGATCTTTAGAACCAGATTGTGAACAGATATTAACGCATGAACAGTGTTTACAAAATGGAGTGTATTACAGAGATAAAATAACGTTCCCCAGTATAGAGGTCGGTGGATTTCAAAACATTTTTGAGATGATTAAGAATGGTGATCGAATTGATCCAATTTCATATTTCCCTAAATGGATATGGAATATTACAGGTAAAGTATTTGGAATAATGGCAGATAGTAGTTTAGAAATTTCAGATATCGCAAAATCTATATATCTATTCTTCTTAGCTATTGGATTATTAATTGGGATAACAAATTTTAAGAAATGGAATAAGGTTGATAGATATCTAATTGTAATAGTCTTATTCTATCTAGGAGTACTTTTCTTTCTCCAAAATTACAATATGTATCTTAAGCATAATCACTTCTATTTAGCCCTACAGGGTAGATACATATTTCCAGTTATTACTGCAATGTATATCCTTTTTATCAAGTCTGTATTTTTTGTTAGAAATAAGGTAGTTCGAAATCTATTATTAATATCTTTAATACTTCTATTTCTTTTTGGATGTATTCCGACATTCTTTTTAAATGTTGAATCTTGGTGGTTTAAATAAACATAAATTTATAAAAGATAAGCATGACAAATTTTGAGAAATCCTTATCAAAAAAGAATAGGAGAAAAAACTCTGTTGCAGTTATTGGGGCAATATTTGGGGATGAAGGAAAAGGAAGAATTACAGATGAATTAACCAGCTATTTTCTAAAAAATTTTAAGAAAGTAATTGTATACAGAGATAATGGGGGTGCTAATGCAGGGCATACAATATCGATGAATGGTAAGAAGATAGGGTTACATCAAATTGGATCGGGTATTTTACAAAAAGGCTGTGTGGTTGTACTTGGAAAAGGAATGGTAATTCACCCAATTGATTTACTAGCGGAAATAGAAGAAGTAAAAAAGGTTTTTGAATTCAAAACAATTCCATCAAAGATAATGATAGATGAAATGGCCGTATTGAATTTAGATACCCATAGAGCATTTGAATTAGCATTGAAAAACAGGTCAACAAAGACCCTAAGTAGTCAAGCAGCAACTGGTAGAGGGATATCTCCAAGTTATGCTGATGTAATATACAGATTTCCAATTAGAATGAGAGATTTATTAGCAAAGGATTGGAAAATAATACTTGAGGAGCATTATGATATGTACACAGAATGGATTTCTGGTATGGGAATGGATTGTTCTCAAATCTCTGTAAAAAGATTTAATGGTAAGGAAGAGCTTGTTGGAGATAAGGACATTTTTATTCATAATTTAGGGAAATGTAGAGAGTCTCTTTCAAAATATGTTTTTCCTCTTTCTGAGTTTATTAAGAAAGAATGGAATTCCGATACACCCTTTATTTTTGAAAAAGCACAAGCAGTTGGCTTGGATGCTCGTTGGGGTATATATCCTGATGTTACTGCTTCAAACTGTTGTTTAGATGGTATAACCTCATCGACTCAGGGCATTATCAATGCTAATGATATATCTGCAAGATTTGGGATAATTAAATCGACATATACATCAAGTGTTGGTAAAAGATGGCTTCCTACATTCATGGAAGAAAAATATGCTAAGGAACTGAGAGATGATGCGAATGAATACGGTACTACGACGGGAAGACCAAGAGACATTGCATACTTAGATTTAGAGATGCTTTCCTACTTTTGTAAAGTAAGTGGTATTGAAGAATTGGTTTTCACACATATGGATATTGTATATGACAGGGATGTAAAAATCTGTACGAAATATTTAAAAGATGGAATAAAGGTTTCGTACATGCCGGATCAGAAACATATTGATGGTGTTATTCCAGAGTATAAAAACTTCCATACTTGGGACAGAAGTCTATTAAAGAATTCTAAGAGATATTCCAATGTCCAAAAGGAAGTAAAAGATTTTGTTAATTACATTTCTAATAAAACTTCAACAACACCAGTAATGATTACATTTGGACCTGATAGGAACGATTCAATTTTAATTTAGAGTTTAAAAAATGATTGACAGATATTCTCTCTCTCCTATAAAAGAACTTTGGGAAGATGATTACAGATTTAACAAAATGCTTGAAATAGAGATTAAAGTTTGTGAAAAACTTTGTAAGGATGGGGTTATACCTATAAAAGATTTTGAAAATATCAAGAAGAAGGCATCAATTGATATTAAGGATATACAAAGAAAAGAGTCTACTTGTAGACATGAGACAATTGCCTTTATCCAAAGTGTATCTGAGAAAATAGGAGAATCATCAAAATATTTCCATTTTGGATTAACTTCAAGTGATGTTCTTGATACGGCTCTCTCTCTTGTAATGAGGGATTCTCTTGAAATTATCTTAAAGAATACTGATAGATTAAGAAAAGAGGTATTAAAAAAAGCTAAGAGATACAGCGAAGTAGTCATTCTCGGTCGTACACATGGTATGCATGCAGAGCCAACAACTGTGGGTTTGAAATTTCTAATTTGGGTTTATCAACTAGAAAGAGATATTGAAAGATTAAAGAGTTCACTTGAGATAATATCATATGGAAAAATTTCTGGTTCGGTAGGTACTTATGCACAGATTAAACCTAGTATTGAGAAATATGTTTGTAAGGAATTAGGTCTAAAATCACCTAAGATATCGACACAGATATTACAAAGAGATAGGCATGCTCAATATCTTTTTTCTCTCTCTATGTTGGGAAATACTTTTGAAAAAATTGCAACCGAGATAAGACATTTACATAGAACAGAAATTGGTGAACTTTTTGAACCCTTTGAAGAGAATCAGAAGGGTTCCTCAAGTATGCCACACAAAAGAAACCCTATTCTTTCTGAGAGGATATGTGGTTTATCAAGGGTTCTAAGGGGAAATTGTTTGGTTGGAATGGAGAACATTCCATTGTGGCATGAGAGAGACATGTCCCATTCTTCTGCGGAGAGGATTGTTTTAGCTGATTCGACATGTCTAACTCATTTTATGCTTAATGATATGCTATTTATAATTAAGAATATGAGCATTTCAAAAGAGAACATTAAAAAGAACTTAGAATTAAGTAAGGGTAAAATATTCTCACAGTCATTAATGTTAAAGCTTGTTTCAAAGGGGATGGAAAAGGAGAGAGCGTATGATTTAGTCCAAAAGGTATCATTTGAAAGTGAGGATTTTTTAAAGAGTATCCAGAAGATAAGTGTTGTTAATGAGTATTTATCTAAGAACGATCTTGAAGAGATATTTAATTATGGATACTACACTAAACATGTAGAAGAGATATTTAAGAGATTTGAAAAGGAATAAAGAAGGTAATACTGTATTGAGTATACAACCCCTTAAGAATAATATACTATATAACCAATTACTAATAATATTTTTACATTAAATATATGAAGAAATATCTTTTAATTTCTCTAATCGCATTACTTCTAATTGGTGCAATACTAGGATTTGTATATCTCAACAAACAGGTTAAAGATGTCTTTAATGGTGTTCATAAGAACGATCCTGAAATTGAGAATTTGGTAACAATATCTCAAGCCGAGATATCTTCATTTGTCTTTGTTACACAAGAGAGTGAGACAGACCATAGGTTGAATATAAATTTAACCCCTTTCCTTATTTTTAATATCGAAGAGAAAGAAATAGAGAAGTTTAAAATTTATAATTTCAAAAGTAAGGGAGAAATTGGAGAAGGGCTATTGATTCACCCAACAGAACTCTCTACTGATACTGTTAGTAGAACATTCCTTTTTACTGTAACAGAGAGTATAAAACAAGAGGACATTATTTCTAATGGCGATAATATAGAATATTCTATTGTTTCCGAAGTAACGAAATTTAACGAAGTTGCTAATACAACAATAATCTCCCCCTACTTTGGAATAATTATTAAAGATATTGGTACTGTTAACTATAAAGAGATATTAGACAGAGACGATGTGTTTGATGGCTCTAAATATCTTGAATATAGTGGTATTACTTTGGATAAATTGAATACAGAAATTCAATTTGATGTATATATTGAATTCTCTGATAGCTCAAAATATACAAAGAGATTTAAAACCACTATAGAAGGAGAAAAGCTGGGAGAAGAGATATCTCCAATGTTTATTCTGCAAACTGTAAATTAGTGTAATCGATTAAACCATATTTGATTTTTAATCTTAATACTCTTAATACTTTTTCATTTATTGTTGTCTCTGGGATTTCCCCATTTTTAACAGATTGTAATATATATTCATAGACCTCTCTTTGTACCTTAGGTATTCCACTATATAGGAGGATATCATTACCAGCTAACAAAGCTTGCTTTGCAATCTCAGTATAATTCCCCTGTTTCTCTATAGAATCCATCTCCATATCATCTGTAATTAATACTCCTTGAAAACCTAACTGCTCTCTTAATCGCGTATTTAATATCTCAGAGGAAATTGTTGAAGTTTTAGAATCAATATTAGGATAAAAGATATGTCCAACCATTATTACATCAACCACCTTTTTCTCTATTAGGTATTTGAATGGATAGATATACTCATCCCACTGGCTATTTTTGATATACACCTTAGGCAAGCTATAGTGGGAATCTGGTGATGAATCACTATGTCCAGGATAATGTTTTGCAACAGAAATAGTATTAGAATCTGTATATCCCTTAATAGCGGCTTCAGCTTTTTGAGCGACATCTTCTTTGGTCCCTCTGAAAACTCTGTGATACATAAATGAGTTTGAGCTAGTAATATACTCTACTACTGGGGCTAAATTGACATTAACACCTACTGTTATTAATTGCTCTCCTCTTTCTTTCGCAATATCATATGCTTGCTGTGGTGTACTCATTTGTTTCTGAGCTATTGTTAGAATCTCGTTTCCTTTTAATCTGGCAACTATTCCACCTTCTTGATCTATTGTGATTAATAGGGGAAGCTTTGATATCTCTTGAATATCCGTAATAAGTTTTGACAATTGAGTATTATTAACAATATTTGTACCAAGGAGAAGTACTCCACTAATATGATTTTCTTGGATTAAGTCTGTAATATTTTCACTAACTTCAGAACCAGAGAAGCCAAATACAAAAAGTTGCCCTACCCTCTCTTCGAGGCTCATCTGTTCTAGAATCTCTTCTTCTAAAGGTGGTCTCTTAACAATCGAAAGCTCCTGCTCTATATCATAGAGCTTTGGGGTATTAAGGAAAACGGACAGTGTAATTAATATACTACTGATTAGAATTGCAAATATCCCTTTTAGGATTATTTTCATATATCTATACTATCATTTCCTTTTTCTTTTTAAAAAGAAAAAGCTTAGAAGTGCAAAAGGAATCATACTAAGGAATATCTTTAAGGTTGTTAATATTATTGATTCACCATTTTTCATTACCAGAATCATTGCGATACTCCAAGGAATCATACTTAGTATAGTGGCAAGATAGTATCTCGTGAATGATATATTTGTTAATCCAAAGGCATATGAAGCGAAATCATTAATGTAAAAAGTTGATATACGGAGTAGAAAGAATCTTTTAGTATCAATTCTGTTAGCAATGTCCTCTATTTTCATTAGACCTTCTTCGCCAATAAAAATTTTCAATACTCGTTTTCCATATTTCCTTGCAAGATAGAAATTGATAATAGAAGAAATTAACCAAGTAATTACTGAGTAAATAATGGTAGATTTCCCAAAGAGTATGAAACCAGCAACAAACAGAGCAGAGGTGCTTAAGGGTGCAAAAATTTGTCCAACTATTTGAATTAGGATATACAAGATAGGAGCAAATATTCCTGCCTTTGAAATAAATTCGGAGATATCATTTGAGGAGTATTTGTCAGATATATATACAACAAGAAGAATTAATCCAATAGAGGATAGTAGGTAGAGTATTTTCTTTTTTGTTATTCTCATAACAGATTATACAGGAAAGGTAGTGGAAATGATTAGAAAAAAAAAAGGATGGAGTACCAATATACAACCACCCAAACACCAGGAAAGTACATCTTACGACATACCGTGTTTGGCCTAACAACCAAGTAAAGAAATAAAAAACTCCTAAACTTGTTAATGTTGCAAGGTGTCAATGTTCGAATCATTAACATATCCTCTAAATCCACAGAAACATCTAAAATAGAAAAATTGGTTCTAAATTAGAGTTTGGTACCAACCTGTTAGGATTTAAAAGTCCTAGTATTTATATGCTAGAGAGCTAGACAATATTTGTCAATACTCAAAAATGAGTATAATATTATAGGATTATCATAGGTAATGATTAATTCTTTTATTATAGAGATAACTGCTATATTTTTAATATTCTATAACCTTAGCCTAAAAGCTCTCCTATTGATTGCCTTTTATTCAATCTGTAAATAATTTCTCCAAAATATTTTGCAACAGATATTACTTTAATCCATTTATTCTTTTCTAAAATATCTTTCGGTATATATGTAGCATCTGTACATATCAATTTTGAAAGAACTCCTTGGTTATGCATCTCAATTATCTCCTCTAAGGCCTTTCCATTTAACAAAGCAAATGTTGTAATACCAATTACCTCTTTTGCCTTAGAACTCTTTGCAAGTTCTATGGCTTTACAGAAGGTTCCACCGGTATCTATCATATCATCAACAATTAAGACTTTTTTGTTTTTAATATCACCCATAATTTTCATATCATCCACAACATTTTTTTTAGAATAGTTTCTAACTTTATATGTAAAGGCAACATCTATATCTAGGCAGCGAGCGTAATAGTTAGCTCTCTTTGCTCCACCCAAATCTGTTGGAATTACGACAGCATCTTCTAAATCTTTGATAGTTTTTTTGATATATGGAATTAAAACTTGACTACCCTTTAAATCATCTACCCATGAGCATCTAAAGAAGCCCTGTATTGCAGTATTATGTAAATCCATCGTTATTATGTGGTCTGCTCCCATAGCACCCTCCATCTCCCACGCAACTCTAGCAGCTGTAATATCTTCCCTACCCCACTGTTTGTCCTGTCTACTGTATGGAAAGGTCGGAATAACTGCAGTAACATAATTGGCATCACATCTTTTACAAGCACCAAGGACTGTATAAAGAGCTCTGAGGTTTTGATCAACACTCTTTCCGTTGTAATGATTCTCTACATCTTGGATTACGAAAACATCTTTACCTCTTACGCTTTGGTTGAGAACGGATTTGACTTCAGTATTTGCAAATACTATTTCTGAAGTATCGAGTAGTTTAATTTTGTTTTTTCTCTTTTTATTAACTTCCTTTAAAACCTTTTTAGCAAATTCCGTACCTGATTCACATGATATTATTGAAAGATTTCCTCGGTAATGGTTCATTTCTTTTAAACAAAAATTACAGTTTCAATATATCTCTTTTAATTTCATCTATCAAGTTTTTTAGCTCTTTTGTTTGATAATATTTTAAATAAAGATATAATTGTATGAGTTAAAAAGAGCCTAAATTCAGAATTACCAAGATGAGATTTAAAGAAAGAGACTTTGTACCTTTACTGTTCGCAGGGGATATAAATTCATATAGTATGGCAAGGGCATTCTATGAAGAGTATCAAGTCAAATCTATTGTGTATGGAAAACTTTATACAGGTCCAAACTGTAATAGTAAAATTTCTGATTATAGAGCTGTTAAGGATTTAGAAAATGAAGATGTTTTTTTGGAAATAGTTAATAAGATTGCAGATGAGTATAAGAGTAAAAAGATTTTAGTTGTAGGATGTGGTGATAGTTATGTTGCTCTTTCAAGTAAATTGGCAAACAAATTCAAAAAAAATGTAGTTGTAATTAAAACTGATTACAATCAGATGCAAGAATTAACTCTTAAAGAGAACTTCTATCAACTATGTAAGAAATACAATATCGCATATCCATCTACCTTTGTATATTCAAAGGATATGGCAAATAATTTAAATCATGGATTCCCCTATCCTGTTATTCTTAAGCCTTCAAACGGAATAGATTACTGGGCTCATGGATTTAATACACAGAAGAAAATATACAAAATTCATAATGAAGATCAATTAAAGAAAGTTGTTAAAGAAATATATCAATCTGGATACTCAGACAAATTGATAATTCAAGATTTAATACCTGGAGATGATACATATATGTATGTATTAACTGGATACTCTGATAGAAATGGGAAAGTTAAACTCTTAGCGTTAGGCAATGTCCTTATGGAAGAGCATACACCACATGGTTTGGGTAATCATTCCGTAATAATTAACGATGTTAATGAGGATGTTTCTTTAAAGGTTAAGAATTTTCTTGAGGATATCGGATATATAGGGTTTTTCAATTTAGATATCAAATATGATAAAAGAGATAATTCTTTTAGATTCTTTGAGATAAATACTAGGCAGGGAAGGAGTAATTACTATGTTACTGGAGCTGGATATAATCTTGCTAAATATATAGTTGATGACTATATTTTAAATAAAGAAATAAAATATACTTTAGCAAAAGAGAAAAAACTTTTCTTGGTAATACCAATAGTATTAGCTTTGATATTTGTTAAATCTAACAAGTATAGAAGAGAGATGATATCATTAATTATATCTGGTAAAGTTGTGCATCCAGTGTTTAATATAAAGGATATGGGATTTATTAGATTCCTAAGATTCTTTAAAACACACATAAGTCATTTTAGAAAAATGGGTTTAGAATAATGGAAAATCAAATAAAAAAATTAGGAGTTATTGGTGGTTTAGGGCCAAAAGCTACTGCATATTTCTATAATATGATAGTTGATAATACAGTTGCCAAGAAAGATCAGGAGCATATTGAAGCAGTATATCTTAATCATGCCTCAATGCCAGATAGGACTGAATCTATTCTTTCAAATGATACAAAGGAGTTAAGAGAGTTGTTAATAAAAGATGCACAGCTATTAGAAACCTTGGGTTGTTCTCATATAGCTATTCCTTGTAATACATCCCACTACTTTATTGATGAGATTCAGGTCAGTGTAAATATTCCAGTAATTAATATGATTGATGAGACAATACAATATATAAAAAGGAAATACGGTAATAATGTTGAAAAGATTGGAGTATTGGCAACCAACGGTGCAAGAGAGGTAAAGGTATATGATAAATTTGCTGAGAAACAGGGTGTACAAATAATGTATCCTAACTTGGAGAGTCAGCGAAAGGTAATGGAAGTAATATATGATGGAGTAAAGGCTGGAAAAGAAGTCTCTCCATCAGAGCTAGATAATGTTATCTTGGAATTAGTATCACAAGGATGTAGAGCTGTTATATTGGGATGTACAGAGCTTTCTGTTATGTTTGAGAATCATTCTAACGAGTATGTTGTTGATGCTTTATATCCTCTTGCCTTAAAATCTATCCACCTTTCAGGAAAAGAAAGCAAGGAATAACCATTTTGCTTCCCATTGACAAAGATAATATATCCATCTATTGTATTAAGATATTTATTTAATATTTTAATATAAATATATGGATGAGA
>DCUE01000001.1:5907-8207 GCA_002328465.1 Candidatus Dojkabacteria bacterium UBA2222 | reverse complement strand
AATATTTTGCTTTTTTAAGTATTCATTCTTACATTCACTACAAAAAGCCTTTGATTCTTGTATTTTCAATAAACCTTTACATTTAGGGCATACAAGTAAATCCCTTACAGTATTATATCTTTCAATTTCAATTGTCTTCTTCTTTGCTATTGCCTTAACAAATATGCTTGGAGATATATTTGACCAAGAGAAGAGTTTTTGAAATATATTCTCAACAAAGAGTAGTAATTTTGTATTAAATACTCTTTTTAATATGTTTAATCTTAAGAAAGAGCACCCGTATTTCTTTACAATATTCAAACCAATCTCATCAAAGAGATTATGAATCCATTTACTATGATAATTAATAAAAAGGACTTTTGAATCTTCTCTAGCACCTTCATAGTTATGTTTGTTTGGTTGTTGATACGGTTCTTTATTAAAGAAAGAGAGATTAAATCTTAAAATTGCTCTTAGTACTGCCTTAATATGTAATTTGTTTGAATACTCTTGAATATACATACCATTTGGTACCAGAACTCTATTTACTTCGCTTATGCACTCCTTTGGTTTCTCTATATGATGGAGTACCCGAACCATTAAAGAACCCTCAAATGAGTTTTCTTTGAAAGGTAAGAAATATGCATTCGCAGCAATCAATTCTATGTTAGGAAATTTCTTTTTCAGATCAGCATAATTCTTTTGTAGCGTCTTTAATGAGTAATCAACTATTACAGGTTTACTATACTTTTTAGTATATATTGAAGTTAATCTCCCAAAAGATCCTCCGATATCAAGAAACCATTTCCCATTTCTATCTGAAAGAAGTTTCTCTAAAACTAATACTTCTGATTTATGTTCATACTCTCTTTTCTTCCAGTATGTACTGTAATCATAATCATATGTGTCATAATCTGTTACTTTGCTCATATTTTTGTTTTTCTTTTGTTAAATCTTGAAACTCTTTTAAAAGCTTCTCACTTTCTTTTGAGTTACCCATCTGTTCTGCAGAGGCAATCTTTATACTGTAATCATGCTCTTTCCTCTGGTAATGTTCTCTTACAATACTATTATATATATTTTCAATTTCTTCAATATTACTCTCTCCCTGCGAGAAAGAGAATATGCTATCTTCTATTATACCCTTTATTATACTGTTCTCTTCAAAGTTTTTAAGAATATCTTCTCTCTGACAATTAGGATTTTGTGAAACAAAGGATAAGATTTCCTTAATTTTTTCATCTTCAAAAAATTCTAGATTAAATTTAACTTCTGAGTTTAAATTTTTTTGGAATAGAAACAGTTGTAAAAAAAGTGCTTCCTTACTAGCCTTTTGAGGGATAGGAAATCCACAGTTTTTTGATGTTTCAGAAACGCCTTTATTGAGGCCTTTTTCGAAGGGCTTAATTTTCGTGATACTGTAAGACGATTTCACATAGAATAAAAGATTTGAACGATTTTTAACAAAGGAAAGCATCCTCTCCATCCATGAAACAGTCCGACGATAGTCTTCAAATTTATTAAGATTTTTATCCCCTATATATTGAGTAAGTAGATATGTATATGCATCAATTCTCTTCTTTACCAAACTTTTAAACTTCTTTGAATTATCCCTTATCATTTCATCAATATCTTTGTAGGGAAGAGTATTTGTTGCATATGTATTTAATGATAACTCTTGTGATAGTACAAATGCCTTCTCTAAAGCTCCCTGTCCCGCTGCATCGCTATCGAAAAGAAAGAGGATATTCTTTGTTAACTTAGAGATCTTTTCTAATTGCTCTTTCGTTAATGCCGTACCAAGTGGTGCTACGATATTCTTTATTCCTATCTGATGGGCAGAGATAACATCTGTAGTACCTTCACACATAATTACGAAATCCTGCTTTCTTGTTTCTTGTCTAGATTCGTATTGACCATATAGATTCTCCTTTTTGTGATAAATAGGGGTCTCAGGAGAGTTCATATATTTAGGTCCGAAGTCGTTGTCAGGTAGTATTCTTCCTGTAAATGCAATTACTTTTCCAGAGCTCGATCTAATAGGGAACATTACTCTTTTAAAGAACTTACCTTTAAGTTTTCCTTCTTTTTCAACAAATAGGCCAGAAGAAAGGAGCTCTGCTTTTGAGTATTTATTTTCCTTCTGAATGAAATCCAAAAGACCGAAACCTCCTGGTGAATATCCTATTCCAAAACTCTGTATACTCTCATCAGTAATTCCTCTACTGTGTACATACTCTAATACCTTAGCATTCCTATCATTTTTTAATTCTTTGAAAAAGTATATAGCAGCTCTCTTATTAATCTCCTCTAATCTTTGA
>DCUE01000001.1:0-5886 GCA_002328465.1 Candidatus Dojkabacteria bacterium UBA2222 | reverse complement strand
TCACCACAACCAAAGCATTTATATCTCTGAAGTTCTGGACTGACAATAAAGGAAGGAGTTTTCTCAACATGGAAAGGACATCTCCCAGAATGGTTCTTCCCTGCCTGTTTTAATTGAACATACTTTCCAACAATATCAACAATATCTAACCTGTTTCTTATCTCTTCAATTTGATCTCTTGATGAATCCATTACTAATTATACCAATTTCCGCAATCTATTCGCACTTTAATTCGTTATTTACAATTTCACACGTAAGCTGTCCAATACCACTGGTGCTTGAGGAAGAGATTTCTAACTCCTCTCCATTAATTTCAATCTTAGTATTTTGTACTCTCCCAGTTACTAGGGAAAATCCCTTCAATACAGTATATTCGTGCTGTGTGTTAGGTTGTAGCACTTGAGAAATTTTACTCTCTCCATCGATATCTAGCTTTATCCAAGAGGGAGATTGAGATACTGTAAGAGTGAGTAAAAACTCTTTAGTTTCTTCCTGCGATTCTGTTTCTTCTTCTGGAGAATATATAACTTTTAATGTAACAGTGGTTCGTAATTTGGAATTAGATTCTTTCCAAGCTTTAAAAGAAAGTGTATTTACTCCCTCTTTTAATTCAAAATTATTCTCGAAGGAACCAGATTCTTCAACAGCTATCTGTGTACCATTTATCTCTACAAGTGTAGAGGGTTCTGTAGTTCCTTTTATTGTAATTATTCCTTCTCTTGAAACATATTCATTTACAGGTTGTGATACTGTTAGAAGTGGGGGTTTCTGAAACTTATATATCTGATATCCAACATATCCAATTATTGAAACTAGGAAGAGGATAAGTGTTAATATACCAATAGTTTTAGGTGATATTTTGATTCCCTCTCTTTTAATCTTCTTTTTGCTTTTCTTAGAGATTTTTTTATGTGGTTGGTTGCTTCTTCTATAAAGGGCAAGGATTTTTTCAACATCTAACCCGAGATATTTTGAATATATCTTCAAAAATCCAGAAGCAAAGATATCAGAATCAAATTTTTCAAATTGATTATCTTCAATATATTCCAGGAATCTTAATTGAATCTTTGTGTCAATAGACACAGTTTGAAGATTCTTTCCAAGAGATTCTCTCTTGTTTTTTATTACTTCTCCAGCGGTTATCATATTATGGAGTATATCAAACCTAGAACTCTTCTGACATATCGTCTGAGGAAGAGCCTAGAATCTCAGAGGCAGAGGATACTAGAACTTCCCTTGGTTTCACTCCATCTTGTTTAGCAATGGCACCAGCTTTCTCTAGTTGTTCAATTAGCCTTGCTGCCTTGTTATACCCAATACTCATTCTTCTTTGAAGCAACGAGGCAGATGCTTTACCTTCTGATATTACAATCTGTAATGCTTGTGGGAATTCAGGTTCTCTTTCATCAGATATACCATTGGCACCTCCTTTTGCGCTTACAGTAGTCATAATATCTAATTTTTCTTCTCCCTCTTCTTCCTCGATTGTTTGGGATTTTATCTGATCAATAATATCCATAGTGTCTTCTGTGGAAATGAAACAGCCTTGTATTCTTACAGGTTTAGACATAGTTTGATCTTTATACAACATATCTCCGTTACCAAGTAGATTTTCTGCTCCTGTTTGGTCAAGGATTACCCTAGAATCCATTGCAGATGGTACTGCATATGCTATTCTTCCCGATATATTTGATTTGATTAATCCAGTTATTACAGTAACAACTGGTTTCTGTGTAGCAAGAACTAAATGGATACCAACAGCTCTTCCCATTTGTGCAATTCTTTGTATTTTAGTCTCAACATCTGGACCAGCAACAAGCATTAAGTCTGCCATTTCATCAATGACTACTATTAGGTATGGCATAGCAGGATACCCCATTTTCTGATTGTATTGGACAATATTTTTAGATAGAACCTGTTTTAACATCCTATATCTCTTCATCATTTCAGTAATTGTCCACTGGAGTGCATTTACAACCAATTCCATATCATTTATTACTGGTGTAAGTAAGTGAGGAATCCCGTTATATGCTTCCATCTCAACCATTTTAGGATCTACCAGAAGGAGTCTCAATTCGTCTGGTGTCTTAGTGAGAAGTAACCCCCCAAGTATGGAGTTGATACCTATAGATTTACCGGATCTAGTCATACCAGCTACTAACAGATGGGGCATATTAACCAAATCCCTGATTTCTGGTTTACCAGCAATATCTCTTCCAAGAATTAAAGGTAATTCATATTTATCAGCCTCAGAAAGTAGCTTCCTAGCCATCTCTTTCATATATACATAGTTTGGACTCTTGTTCGGTATCTCTATACCTATATATGATGTTCCTGGTATTGGTGCCTCTATTCTCATCATTCCCCTTGTTACTCTAAGTGCCACCTCTATATCATTACTTTGTCTTTTCACCCTATTTACCGCAACTCCTGCCGGTATTGCGAGAGCATATCTTACAACTGTTGGTCCGATTGTAACTTCAACTACTTTCGCAGGGATTTTGAAGCTTCTTAATACACTTTCTATTACTTTAGCCTCATTTTTATATGCATCTTTGGGTTGCTCTGTCTTAGTAGGCTCCTGTAATCTATCTATACTTGGATACTTCCATTCAAGATATTTTGGTTTAGCAGGGGCGGTATCAATATCCTGACTCTTATTGTTATCTATTACATTAGGTTCAATAGGGACTGGTCTTGCCTGCTGCATTAGAGGTCTTTCTTCTATAGGATTCAAACTCTCCTGTATATGAAGCTGTTCTTCCTGTCCTACTCCTAAATCAGTATCATCATTTTCACTTATTATCATCTTCTCGTTATCTGATATTCCACCAATCTTACCCTGTAAATCCTTGATACTAACTTTGCTAAAGAGTTGGCTAATTACCTCTGCAATCTGTTTAATTTCTATTCCAGTAATCATTGAAAAAGCAACTATTAATACAATTAATAGAATAATGAGCTCTAAAATATCTCCCATTGTGTCGTTTAGGGCAATATGCAATATTTTTCCTAAAGTACCACCTGCTTTTTGTAAGGTATTGGTATCTTCGAGGGCATCTACGGGTACCCAGAATGTAAGAAGAGTATTCAGTGATACCGAAAGGGTAAGGAAACCAATAATTTGGGAGCTCTTGTTGAAATTCTTTCCTTGTGTAAGAAGGTTAATTGAAAGGGCGGTTATTGCAACTCCCCATACCATTGCTGGCCATCCTAATAGAGAAGATATGTAAACAAAAATTGTAGCTTGATCCTTAACAAATGGCGTTAGCATTAAGGCAATACCAAGGACAAGGAATACTAAACCAAAAAATATTTTGGTCTCAGAACTCTTAATATTGATTTTTTCTTTCTTCTTCTTTCTGGGCATGTTTATATATACTATATATTAGAGGAATATATATCTTTTGACAAAGATTTTCCACTCATATATTATCCTTTATACAAAAGGATTGCAAAATGTTGAAAAACCCTTTGACTATATAGCTCAAATGTGATAAACTCGCCAGAGTTACCTAATTTTTGCTTTAATTAAAGCGGTTTTACAGTTTTCCTAAATCATTTATTAAGAGTGGTTTGGGTATTATCGCTTTGTTGGATGTAATTTATAACCTATAAATCACTGTTCTATGATAGAACCCAAGCGAAACAGAGCTTCTAGACTCAATCTAGGAAAAGGATTCTCTTCTTCATTTGAGATTCCAAGTCTAATAGAAGCTCAAAAGACTTCATTTAATGATTTTTACCAAGGTGGTTTTCTAAGACTCTTCGAAGAGATAAATCCAGTTAAGGACACAATGGAAAGAATGTGGACTTTGGAATTTAAATCTTTTAGGTATGGAGAACCCTACAGAGGGATAGAAGAGGCTTTGGCAAAAGGTCTTTCATATGAGATCCCTGTATATGCAACAGTTCAGTTATTAAACAACAAGACAGGAGAGATAAAAGAGCAGGAAATTTTTGTTGCAGATTTACCAATGATGACAGATGATGGAGCTTTTGTTGTTAATGGTGTAAGAAGAGTTGTTACACATCAGATAGTTAGAGCTGAAGGTGTGCTTTTTGAGGAAGCAGAGGCTCTTCCATACAGAGCTTTGTACAAAGCCAGACTTATGCCTGGTAGAGGCCCTTGGTATGAAATAGAGACAAACAAATACAATGTTATCTCTATGAGAATATTACCAAAGAGACCAAGAGTATTGGTTACAGAATTTCTAAGAGTATTAGGCTATGAGAGTGATCAAGAGATTTTAAAGCTCTTCAAAGATGTAGATACTCATGAAGAGTATAAATATATAGAGGCAACTTTAGCCAGAGATTTTACAAAGAGCAAAGAGGATGCCGTTATTAGTATATACAACAAGTTAAGACCAGATGAGTCTGTTACATTAGAGAGTGCCGAGAAATATATAAAGAGTAATTTCTTTAGCAAGAGAAAATTTGATTTAGGAAAGATTGGTAGATACCAGTTAAATAGAAAATTAGGAACTTCATATGATGTTAACAATCCTGATGAGGCAGTTTTGTATCCTGAGGATATGATTCAAATAGTGAAGAAATTAATTAGGATAAATAATGGAATTGAAGCTCCTGATGATATAGACCATTTGTTTAATAGAAGGATTAGGAGTGTTGGAGAAGTATTAGAGAGACAGCTACTTGCTGGAATTAGAAGACTAGAGAAGAATATTAAAGATAAAATGAGTTTGTATGGTCAAGATGCAAAGGTTACACCATCTATGTTAGTTGGTACAAAACCAATAGCAGCTTCTATACAATCTTTCTTTGGTGCAAACCAGCTATCTACATTCATGGATCAGACAAATATTTTGGCAGAGTTGGAGAACAAGAGGAAGGTTACTGCTGCTGGACCTGGTGGTATTGTTAAAGAGAGAGCTACCTTCTCTATTAGAGAAGTACATAACTCTCAGTATGCAAAATTTGACCCAGTAACAAGTCCAGAGAGTGCAAATATTGGTGTTGTAACACAGCTATCCATTCTTGCGAGAGTAAATGAATATGGATTCTTAGAATCTCCATACAGAAGAGTAAAGAAAGAGTTAAAAAATTCAAAGAGTGAAATTATAAACAGAATACTTGATGAAGATATAAAGGGAGTTGCAAAGAATGGAACCTTCATTACAAAAGAGATAGCTGAAAAGATATCTGCAAAGAAAGATATGAAAGTAGTAAAAGTTAAACCATTTATCTCAGAAGATGTTGACTACTTCGATGCATTAGACGAAGAGGATAAATATATTAGTATCCCTTCTGTTAATACAGATGAGCACAATAATATACTTGAACTATTGGTTCCTGTAAGACATGCAGGAGATTTCATTTTGGAAGATGTTAACTTAGTTGATCATGTAGATGTTCTTACATATCAACAGGCAGGTTTAGGAATGGCATTAATACCATTTGTTTCTCATGATGAAGCTATGAGAGCTTTAGCTGGAGCAAATATGCAGAGACAAGGGGTCCCTTTAGTAAAACAGGAAGCACCATTGATAGGAACAGGTGTTGAAGAAATTGTAGCAAGGCAATCTAACTGGTGTATCTTTGCAAAAGATGATGGAGAAGTTATGTATGTTGATGCAAAGAGAGTAACGGTGAATTACAAAAAAGAGGGAATACAAGATTACAACTTAGTAAGTTTCTATAGAACAAATGACAATACGTCATTCACTCAAAGACCAGCTGTAGAGAAAGGTAATAAATTTCATAAAGGTGATGTATTAATAGATGGACCAACATGTATTGGAGGAGAATTGGCAATTGGAATAAATCTTAGAGCAGCATTAATGTTCTATGAGGGCTATAACTATGAAGATGCTGTTGTCATTTCAGAAAGAATAGTAAGAGATGATCTCTTAACATCTGTGC
>DCUE01000003.1 GCA_002328465.1 Candidatus Dojkabacteria bacterium UBA2222 | reverse complement strand
GAGTATATGGAAGATATATTAGAGTTTTTCTCTAATTAGGGTAAATCTCTTTTGCATTTCTATTCCCTTCTCTCTAGTCAATCTTCTGCTTTCATCACTTTGCATCTTCCCAATCTCTTCCAAAGCTTCCTCCCAACTGTTCTCCCCATTGTTATGTGGAACTAAATGTATATGAGCATGAGGAACCATTCTTCCAAATGATAGAGTGTCTACATATTTATACCCTAATTCATTTGTAAAATGATTACATATCTTTTTAACAGTATTACCGTATCCTTCAATATTCTCAACATCCCAAATAAATCTGTAATGCTGCTTTGGAATAACCAGAGTATGACCCTCTGTAAATTCTGAGATATCTAAAAATGCAAGAAATTCATCATCTTCATAAATCTTGTAACAAGGGATTTCTCCCTTCACTATCTTACAAAATATACAATCATCCATATCGTTATAAATGATAAATAATAATTCTACTCCAATATGTTAATTTCTCTGTATTAGTTTTAAGATAATCTAAACTAACAAACCCAATATCTTCTAAACCCTCTTCATTTACATGAACATCTGTACCATCTAAATCAAATACATATACAAAGCCAACATGTACATGATTAACAGGGTTCTCATCTTCAATGTACACTAACCCTAAATATGTTTTCTTTAATACCTTACTTTTTAATTCAACCTCTTCATGCAACTCTCTCTCTAAAGCAACTTCGAAGATATCTTGACCATCTTTAATATCTATCTCTTCAATATGACCACCAAGGGGTAAAGGACATAAAGAGTTTAATCTCTCTTCATTCTTTTTAACCTGTCTATGTAAAAAGTATTTATCCTTGTATTTAAGGATAACTTGAGCAATAACTTGTTTGTACTGAGGATCTTTCTCTAACTCATCTCTTACTCTAAATTCACTATTCTCTCTTAACAGCTCAAGATATTTCTCCTTATCAGAGGTCATTAATCCATTCCATTTCTCGTATTTAAAAAGAATGTCTTGATTAATACAAAGTATTTTCTCATTCATATTGATAACCTATGCTTCAATTACAATTGCAGTAGCAGGACACATATCATGTGCCTCTTGCACCTTTGCTTCCAACTCCTTAGGAATATCCTTACCCTTAAACTCTGCTTTTACATCAACTGTTCCATCCTCTTTCATTTCAAATACTTCAGGACATATTGCAACACATGAACCACAAGCTACACATTTCTCTGGATCTATTAATACTTTCATTAAAATATATATACAACTTAAATCTGATACATTGTTTCAAAAATGTAAAAACTTTTCAACCGATTGAGAATTCCTATGCTCTAAACCTTACTAAACCATCTCCAAAGATATCAAAAGAGTACTCCTCCGCAAGGTCAGAAAGAAATACACCAGAACTCATAAGCATTTCACTTGGTTTACTTCCCCCTTCTAATGAAAGAATTACATCTTCCTGTGGAATACCTAAAACCTCACTCAACATCCTAACCATTTTGGAAGAAGCTCCTCCAGATCTAAAATGAACACTCTTTAATGCTAACTTGCTATTATTAATACTAAAAGAAGTATAAATACCTCCCTGTTGAGCTACATAGCTAATCATTACAGGTTTAAGTGCGGCTACGAATGAGAATCCTAAGACTGATACAAATATTGCTAATACAGCAACTCTATCCTTGTTTGTCATATTAATAATCCATGACAATTTAAGTATATCTATATATGCTATGACATGTATACCTTGCTTGTATATAGCTTTCAAATTATAGCTAAAATATATACAGTCAAGAATACGAATTATATAGTGATGACAAGGTGAAATATCAATATCATAGTCATGACTATAAGGTTTAGAAAAACTATATAAAAAAGAGGGCCTATTAGCCCTCTTTCATTGTCAGTACAATATCTTTACCTATTTGAACCACTAGATCCATTCTGGTTTTGAACACCCTGTACACCACCATTCTCATCTCCAGTACTTACCTGGTTTTGATTCTGATTTTGAATTTGAGTATCTTCACCTTGATTCTGCTCAGATTCTTGTGTATTAGTATTTACTTTTAACCCAGTATTATCCTCAAAATTCTTAATCTGATTCTGCATCTCCTCTGAGTATTGATTCTGAACCTGATCCAATTCCCCAGAATTTGAAGCATCTCCACTCTCATCCAAGTTAGTTTGAACTTGGTTCATAACTTGCTCTTGAGATTGAATCTTAGATGCTAATTTATTCATAACCTGTAACTGCTCTTCAGCTTGAACTTTGTTTCTTGCTCTCAATTGAGTCATCTCCTCAAGCATAACTCTTAATCTCTCCTTTTGAGCTTCTACTTCTGATATTGAATTTGAGATTTGATTTGCATTACTTCCCTCACTTAGGTTACGTAACTCTAACACTCTCTCATCCATTACATCCATTTCGAACTCTGCCCTATTTAATGCATCTAATGTTAATGTTCTTCTAATCTGCTCTGCAACTTTATCAACGGGGTAAAGGAAATCCCCTGGTTTTGCAGGATCAGAAGCGTATACTGCACCCGTAGCAATAGCTAACGTAGTAGCAATAGTTGCAATTGTAACAATTGCTTTGAACTTTGTTTTCATCATTAAAGAATTTAATAAATTAGATAAGTTCGTATTACTATTACGAATATCTAATGATTCGGTTACAGTACTATTTAACTTGTCTAATGTATCCTCTTGCCACTTTTTACTTGGACTGGGTTTAAATCTATTTAAATTTTCAATTATCTCTTTCTCTTCCATTATTTATTTATAATATATTTTAATTTCTTAATAGCCCTATGTATCATTACCTTAGTTGTGTTGTAACTCTTTCCAACTATCTTAGATATCTCCTCTATATCCAAATCTTGTATATATCTAAGTATGAGTAGCTCTTTATCCCTATCCTTAAGTTTATCCAAACTCTTTAATATATCAGTTAGTAGTAGTTCATCATCAATAGACATACTCTCATCTTTAATACCACTTTCAATCTCTTCATCAAAACTCTTAACATCAACTTTCTTCTTCCTATACAAATCTATTATATGGTTTCTAGTTATAGTATATAGCCAGTTCTTAAGTGTAGATTTCTTAGGATTAAAACTTAATCTTTTTTGCCATGCTTTAATAAAAATATCTTGTGTAATATCTTCTGCTAACTCTCTGTTGTACCCACATCTAATATACACATAACGATATATAGGTTCATTTAACCATTTAAAAAGAGCTTCTAGATCTTTTCTATTTTCTAATTTGTTTATACTCATATACTATTACGAATATGTAGATACTCTGTTACATTATTATATACCAATCCCCTTTTATATATATTAATGTTAAAATTCTTTAATGGTAAAAGATATTAAGATACTTAAAGCTACTCAAAAACAGTTATTAGATTTTAGTAACTTATGTAAGAAAACAGAGGGAGGAATTAATATCTTCGTTCACCCCTTTTACTCTGAAAACACAACTCCAACAAAGAATAAAAGGTATGTAACAAAGAAATATCTAAAAAACAGGGATAAATATATAAAAGAGTGTTTAGAAAGTAATACTCCAACAATTTTCTTTCAACAGAAATCTGATTATCAAGAGCTTCCTAAAAGATTAGATGGCTTTGGAAACCATATTATATATACAGTCCAAACAAAAGATGGAGAAGAAACTCCAATTGG
>DCUE01000012.1 GCA_002328465.1 Candidatus Dojkabacteria bacterium UBA2222 | reverse complement strand
TGAATACTTAAAAAAGCAAAATATTTGGGATTTTAGAGTATAAATGAAAGCAAAAAAATCCTTAGGTCAAAATTTCTTTATTAACAAAAACCTTGGTGATTATATTATCAATACCCTTAAAGATACCGAATGTGACTCCGTTATTGAAATTGGTCCTGGAATGGGTTTCTTTACCGAGAAGCTTTCTACTGTATTTAAAAATATTACTGTAATAGAGAAAGATACTGAATTGGCAAGAACTCTCCAATTTCAATTCCCAGATATTAAGGTATTAAATGAAGATTTCTTAAATCTAGATTTAGATTCATTATTAAATACTGAAGTCTCTTTCTTTGGTTCACTACCTTTTAATGTCTCAAAACCAATTATTAGAAAAATAATTGAAGATAAACACTTTACAAAAAAATCTTTCTTTATTGTTCAAAAAGAAGTAGCAGAGAAATATATATATAAACAACCTTACTCTTCTCTCTCTTTAACAACCCACATATATGCAGATTGTAAGAAAATTATAGATATCTCACCAGATTCCTTTAGACCTAAACCTAATGTAACAAGTAGTTTGATTTCGTTCACTCCAAACAGAAAAGTTGATAACAAAGATATCCCTATATTAGAGGATTTAATAAATAGATCTTTTAAACAACCAAGGAAGAATATCTTCAACAATTTAAGAGGCTCCCAATTTGAAAAGGGTCTTAATACCTTTAAGACGCTTAGACCAGCACAATTATCCCTAGATGAGTTTATTCAAATTTACAAATATTCTCTTTAATCTTTTGATATAATTGTTTTGATGAAGAAAGAAAAGAAAGAGAAACAGTTACAGTTTGGTCTAAAAAGTGCACCTAAAAATATCTATTATAAATATAAAGATCAGTATGAGCTGTGGTTAGCCGGTCTTGAAACAAAGAAGTATATTAAGGACCCTTTAACTTGGTTTTCTATTATTCTTTCCCTTTCGTTAATATCAACACAGATTTATATTATTGAAAGTAAAGATAAAATACCTCAGCAAGTACCTTTGTTTAATTACTTTCTTAATCCTTCAAAAAGGTTATTACCAAATGAATTTATATATCTTTTTCCATTAGGGTGCCTACTTATACTTTTTTTAACAATTTTTCTTTCCAATAGGTATTATCATAAAGAAAGAGATCTTTCTAAAGTTATAATCATTGTTACTCTACTTGTTAACCTATCCATTTGTTTGGTTTTTCTCAAATTATTTTTAACTTTTTAAATATGGATACCTCAATACCAACAAAATTTTTAGAGAATATCTTAAAGATAAATGATATTAATCTGTCATCTCAGTATGATAGATATCTTAATTACTGGCCAATATTCCTTTTTGGAGTACTCTTTTCGTTCTTTCTATTACCTCTAATTGGAAAAATTGCTTTGCAATGGGGGATCACATATAAACCAAGAACTAAGCGAAAAAACAGAGAGTTTGACAACCCCGAGAAAGCCCTCCATGACAAGGAAACTCCTGCATTAGGAGGACTAGCTATTACGATTCCCGCACTAATTGCAATGATTCTCTTTTTTAGGTTAGATCCATTTACTATCCCCATAATTCTTGCTTTTCTCGTACTCATAGTAGGTTCAACTTTGGATGATATATATAATCTTTCTTCAAAGGTTCAAATTGGTTATCAATTACTAGCAGCAGCAATAATTGCAATATCTGTAATAGATCTCTCGTATGTGAGCTTCTTTACAAACGATTTTCTGAACTTAACAAGTATTACTTGGAGTGCAAAAATATTCTCATTACCGCTCTCTATTGTATTCCCAGGAGATTTAATTTTAATGTTTTGGATACTTCTTTGTATTAACTCGGTTAAGTGGGTGGGTGGTTCTCCTGGTTTAGTAGAATCATATTCCTTAGTTATCTTTATGTTGCTTTTCGTAATTGGTATAAGAACTTTCTCACTATTCTCCTCCAGTATTAGCCTTCTCATTTCGGGAGCTTTAATTTCTCTTCTGTATTTCGCATTTCCTTCTCCCAAAATTATGTCTGGCTCTAGTGGAAAATCTGTATATGGGTTCCTCATTAGTATTTTAGCCCTTGTCAGTGGAATTAAATTCTCTACTACAATAATGCTATTAGCCCTACCTATAATTGATGCCCTATATGTCGTTGTATATAGGTACATAACTTACAAACCAAAAAATTTACTAGAATTAATGAAGATAAATGATACTTCTCATCTACATCATCAATTACTTAAACTGAATTTCTCTGGAAAACAAATTCTTCTAATCGAAGCCTCTGTTTCCTTACTAATCGGTTCGTTTGCAATCTTATCTACGGGAGCATTAAGGTATTTCGCCTTAATATTTGGAATAGCTTCTGTAATTGCTTTCGTTGTATATATTAACTTTAGAGCTAATAGGAGGGAGAAAACTAAAGAGGAGTCTCCAGAATCTAAGTATTCATATTAGTTTTCTAGACAAATCATTGTACCTTGATATAATTGAGGTATATGAAAAAATGGAAATCTGCCCTAATAATCCTCTCACTTGTGATTCTTCTATCTGTATTCTTTTTCTTTGTTCCCCTAGATGGAATTGTTAAAAACATTCCCATATTAAGGAATTTCTATCAAAATACTACTCTAGAAGTAACAACTCCTAATGGAAAAGCTACGGTTGTAATTAATGGGAAAGAGTATGGAGAAACCCCTGCTAATATTACAAATTTAGTCACGGGAAAGTATAAAGTAGAATTGAGTAGAACATCTCAAGAAGAAGGTTTCTACAAGACACATATTTTTAATATCGAATTAACTAAGAATTCTACTTCTAGAATAAATGTAGAAATAGGTCCAGATGATAACCTACACGGTGTCTTACTCTATTACACCGAAGACTATACCATTGATGAAGGAAAAGGTAAGATTACATTAACCTCTACTGCAGAGGGTGCAAAAGTGTATATTAACGATGAATATTTAAAAGATACTCCAATTACAAACATTCAACTTGATAAGGGGGAGTATAATATTAAATTGGTTACAAAAGATTACGAAGATTTGGAGTTTCCAATTGTAGTTAGAGAAGGAAATGTCTTGAATATTAAAGGATATCAATTCCCTATACCTGTAACTTTTGAAATAGAGGAAGATAATGGAGAATAAACAAGATCTAAGCAAGATTAAAGGGCAAGTACCCATTTCTGTTATAGTTCATGGTGGAAATTATATATCCTTCCTTCTTGCAAAAACCTTACTAGAACAGGGGAGCCATGTTGTAATTATTGATAAATACACAAATAATTCTAAACAGTATTTCACTGAGTTAAAGAAAACTGGAAGAGTAAGCTTTATTGATTTTAAGGGTATTAAATCATTCTATGAAAAAATTGCTAGGATAGACTATCTTTACTACATGCTCGGACAAAGAGTTGAGGAGAGTAAGAGTGTTGATAGTAAAGATTTCCTTTCAGAAACAGATTACCTAAATCAAAGCTTAACATGTGCTAATAAATATAAAGCTAAAATCTCTCTGATAACCTCTTTAAGATTAAATAGGGAGTTGTCAAACAGAATAAATAATGAACAGGTTGGGAAAACAAAACCATACTCACCTTTAGAATTACAACGATATGGAGAGAATTTTGCTGCAGAGTATGTAGATAAAACAAAAGCGAACCTAAGGATCATACGACTTGGAACTATCGTTGGCAAGGGTGTTACACAGATATCTGATACCATTTTACACAAGCTATTCTTTGATGCAACACAGAAAAGTCAGATTGATATTGAAGGGGAAGGATTAGAAATACACAACATCATTCATGAAACTGATGCAATATATGGAATATTAAAACTAACTTTCTCTGATGAAACAAAAGGTGAAGTAATCTCACTATCTAATAAAAATGACTACTCTACACTATCAATTGCTTATAAATTGCTCGAACTGGATGTAGAAGCAAAAGCTATAAAGTTCACAGAGAGACAGGACGACACACCCATATTGCAAGACCTTTATGTACCAGCCCCAAATGCTATACAGTACGGATGGAAACAGAATATTACCCTTGAAGAAAGTACTGTAGACCAAGTAAAAGCATACTATGAAAGATCAGACAAAAAGTGGGAAATAGATAAAATGGGGGATAGAAAATCTTTAGCAGAAAGGAGTATTTCAAATGTTACTAAAACAAAATTCGGAGTATTTGTCTCCTCCATCCTTAAACCAATAGATGCATTGAGAAAACCAAAGGATCTTTTTACTAAAATAGATTATCAAAAAATTTTTAGAAACACTTTCTTCTCCGTTTTTTTTGTATCTCTAATCTACTTCTTAATAGCACCTATAATTGGAATTCTAATTGGAGGTTCACTGGTATATAAAGATGGGAAAGATTTAAAAGATTCAATCTCCGAGCTTAACTTTGAAAATATACAGAGAGAAACAGATTCTCTCTCTAATAATATCTTAAGAGTTCAAGACAGCTTTGAGAGAATCTACTGGATATTCAAAATTACTGGGATGAGAGAAGAGTATACCAACCTTCTTCAGATTGTACAGGGAACAAAATATATATCAGATAGTGCTTCAGACTTGATAGTTGGACTTAGACCCTTTGGTGAATACATAAAAGATTTTGAACCCTCCATTGAACTAAATAATGATAGTACTACCTCTTCAGTAAAAGAGTATAGCCAATATTTAAAAGCGATAGATGATAATAGATACCTCCTTCAAGAGGGCATTTACAAGATGTCCTTGGCACATAATCTTATATCCCAAGTTGATACAAGAAGTTTTCCCAAATCCTTAACTACCTTTGTATTACAATATAAAGACTTAATAGAACAGATTAATAATACTGTTAAACCATTAGAAAAAGTTTCTCAATTCCTTCCAGATATACTTGGATTAGATGAGAGGAAGAGATATTTAATTTTGCTCCAAGATAATGCAGAGATAAGAAGTACAGGGGGTTGGATTTCAAGTTATGCAGTAGTAGCAGTTGAAGATGGGCAGATTAGAGAGCTATTTGTTGATGATATTTACAATGCACAGGCGCTACTTAAACTAAAAGGAGAAAGCTACAGATCTCCTTCCTCTTTAACACAAGCTTTGCCTGAAGCATCCTTTTCATTCCCTCTTGTTAACTGGAATCCTAACATGGATAGAGTTCTACTTTCATCCGAACAGTTCATATACGATCTTGGTAAAGGAAACTCCTTAGATGGAATAATTGTTGTAGACATCGTATTTATACAAAAACTCTTAGATAAGTGGGGTGGTATCCAGGTTCCTGGTGAAAGTGATTTAATTACATCAGAAAATCTGTATTCAAATATTTTTGAAACATACTCTGGTGAAAAGCCTCAAGATTTAAGGAAGTCTACCTTCTTAACAGATTTCTTTGATGCAACTGTTACCAAGATATTCTCTTCTAAACTAACAACTAACAAAGATCTCTATGAAGCTATCTCCGAATCTCTTGCTGAAAAACATGTTCTCTTCACATTCAAGAACTCTATTGCAAGAGCGTATGCAGATGAAAATGGTTGGGACGGGAATCTTGATTCGAAGTTCCAAAGTGCCCCAATTAATATAGATTGGAACTGGAGTAATAGTAAAACCAATCTATACATTAAGAGAAATCATACCCTTGATATAGATATAAAAGATGAAAACACAATTGATTATACATACCAAATAGCTATACAAAACGATTCTACTAAAGATGAATACCCCCAAGGAGAATACAGAAACTATATACGGGTATATGTACCATATAATGCAACTGTAACAAGTATTAGGGGGATAACAAGTAATAAGTACAACATATACGAAGAAGATGGATATAAGATAATTGCTGGTTGGTTTAATGTCCCTATTAAAGAAACTTACACCCTTGAGATAAAATATAGAATAGAGAAAGGAGAGAATACTTCTGATTTCTTCCTACAAAAAGGTGACAACCACTATAACATTGGGATAAATATATACAAACAACCAGGGAGTAGAAAAGATGCATATAACTTCTCACTAAGCTATCCTCAAGATTGGGTTATAGAAAGTAGTGAGGGATTAACAAGAATAGAAAACAATGTTAATAGAAGATTTGAACTATCATCAGATCAGTACTTCTATATATCATGGCAAAGATAGTTAGATTGTAATAGTATCCTTCTCTTTTAGAAAAAGGTATAAGTCGAGAATCTCTTCTGCAGAAGTCTCTTTCATTGATGCAAACTTCCCAATCTCTTCAATATCTAAATCTGTATTAATTGGCATTCTATTACTTATTCCAATCGGTTTAAAAAATGTTGCAATATGATTAGATTTACAATTTGNNTAGAATAAGGATTACCACATTTATCACAAAATTTAGCAATAGTGTCTATAAAGAACTGCTTCTTTTCATCTAAATTGTTTCTGTTTAAAGGTTTTATCATATATTTAATTATACCATAACAAAAACATGAGTAATTCAACTAAGTCAAAACATATCTTAGAGTTAGTTAAAAAGGGAAAAGAGCAGGGATTCCTTTCGCAAGAGGATATTCTTGAGGTATTTCCAACAATAGAAGAAGATATCGTTTTACTTGATGATATTTTTAAAGAGTTACAGGAAAATGAGGTAGAGGTATTAGAACCAGAAGAAGATATAGTATCTGAAAGTGAAGAATTAACACTTGAGAAAAAGATTAGAATTTTGAAAACAATTCAATCTTCTCTTTCTACCGACGCTATCAGATCATATTTATACGAGATAGGCAAGATTCCTCTTCTTACAGGAGAGGAGGAGGTTATACTCGCAAAGAGAATTGAGAATGGTGATAAAGAGGCTGGACAACTCTTAATAACAGCCAATTTAAGATTGGTCGTTAGTATTGCAAAGAAATATAGTAAGAGTGGTTTAGAGCTATTAGACTTAATTCAAGAAGGTAACATAGGACTAATGAGAGCAGTCGAGAAATTTGATTACCACAAAGGTTTTAAATTCTCTACATATGCTACATGGTGGATTAGACAGGCAANNCAATTACAAGAGCTATTGCAGACCAGGCAAGAACTATTCGTGTACCTGTACATATGATTGAGACTATTAATAAGTTTAATAAAGTTAATGGAACCCTTACAACTAGATTAGGTAGACAACCAACTGATGAGGAGATTGCAAAAGAGATGGATATAGAGTTAGAAAAGATTGCAGAAATCCGAAAGATTAAACAAAACCCTTCCTCTTTAGCTACACCTATCGGAGATGAAAAAGATAGCAAGTTACAAGACATTCTTCCTGATGAGTGGTCTCAAAGTCCAGAAG
>DCUE01000062.1:5691-19898 GCA_002328465.1 Candidatus Dojkabacteria bacterium UBA2222 | reverse complement strand
AAAGCACTCTCTACATGTCTTCCAAAAGAAACAGTAATTAAAAAACCTGAAATTATATAAGGAGTTGGATCCTTATTCTCTAACCTCAAAATAAAGTAGAAATAATCCTATTTAATTTTTAATATATAGGTACAAAAAAATGACAGAAATTGTCAAAGAGTCAGTAACGACTCAAAACGAAGGTCAAGTAGAAGCAGTTACTACCGAAACTAAGAGAGAAGCAAGTGGATTCCAAACGATTGAATATGTTATTTATTTTCTCTTTGGAACACTAGATATGTTTTTAATTTTTCGTCTTCTTCTTAAGTTAACAGGTGCAAATGCATCTAGTGGTTTTGTTAATTTTATTTATGATATAACCAAGATCTTTATATTACCATTCCAAGGGATATTTAATGGCGGTACTGCACAGAATTTAGAAACAACTTCTGTATTTGAACCATCAGTACTTATTGCACTTGTTGTATATGCTGTAATAGCTTGGGGGATTGTTAAATTAATTAGAATATTCTCTGGCGAAAAACAAGATTAATTTCGTCTTAAGAATATTTAAAAAAGAAAGGAGGTTAAAAATATGGATATCTTTTATATTATAGTAATTGTATTAATTATTGCATGGTTAGGAGGATTCTCTCTAAAGTTTGGAGGCAAATTAATTCACTTACTACTTGTTCTTGCAGTAATTATCTTTCTATTCCGTCTTTTAACATAAGATCGAATAGTTATAAATTTTAATGGAGCTTATATTATGACTCTTTCATTTGCAACTTTAAGTCCTTGGGCATCTATATTATTTGGGATATTGATACTTATTTTTCCTAAATTTCTTAATTATCTTGTCGCTGCATACCTTATCATAATTGGTATCCTTGGGCTTGGCTTAATAAAATAGATAGCCGTTTATGTCTAAATTGTAATTCATCTTACTATGTTAAGTAATGAGAAAATTGAAATAAAATGTCCCTCTTGTCAAAAGACTTTTTCCTATACTGTAGACCAATTACAGAAGGGACAATCAAAAAGATGTCCTCATTGCGGAAATGATATAAGGTTCGAAGAGTCACATCCCGGAGAAGTAGGGAAGTTAGAAGATAAAACAAAAAAATCTTTAGCTGATATAGACAAAAAGATTACAATGACAATTAGGGAGTAAACTAAACCAAATCTTTATTACTCAGACACCTTTTATTTATCTATCAAGCCTCCCATATATTTAGCAACATAGAGTAGGGTATCTCCTTTGTATATTTTCTCTTCTCCATAGAAGTTATCTACTTCTCCATTAAGTTCATTGATATACTTAGATTCTCCATCTAACAGTTCTTTCGGTCCCCTATATGGCATCTCTATCTCTGAATTTCTCAATGCTTTAGTTAATATTCCATACACATCATTAGGATTATTACCCTCTATAACCCAACCGTAATATACCATCATCCATATCGGTTTACCTTTATAGAATACAACCTCTCTACCACCATATGGTTCTCCTCCAAAGTAGTTATCATGATATTTCCAATCTTCTTTCTCATATTCAATGGTAGTTGAGCTATCTTCCTGTTTAACTCTAATATCTTTATCTTCAGAGGCGTATGTATTTCTACTCGCTTCAAAAATAAATTGTTTTAATTTGCTTAATTCCATCCTTATTTTTTACCAAGTTTAACGAACTTAATATCCTCCATTTTTAATTTCCCCATCTTTTTATACATCTCTTTTACAAACTCCGGAGAGTGTTCTAATGGTTCAATATTAACACTTACATGATTTCCATTTAATTGAATAGGGATAACAGTTACAGCGAAGTCAGAGGTTTCAATAAAATACACCTTCTGTTGAATACATGGATCTATTGGGACATCGTTTACTTGGGAATAATCACAAAGCATATCATATGTCCCCATGTCTAGAACATCTACAGAACTACACTTATATAATTTATAAGGTAAGTCTTGATTTTTATCTAATACTCTTAAATATCTGTCGATTTCAGTAGTATTTACATCATCCAAAACCATATCTGTAAAAATACCCCTTTCACCTCCAAATTCAATCATAGTAGAGATTTCGGATTTTAATGTATCTAAAGACCTCTGTTTATTACCATCTTCTATTGGATCTCCTGTTGTAGGCATATTTTTAGAATAATATATTATTGCGTGTATTATACTAAAAATATTTATAAAAGAAAGAAACAGTTGATATAAGGTCAAAATCCCATACTAGAAGATAAACTACTTGTAAGCTCTAAGGCTTCTTCAACACTTTTGCACCCCATTAAGGATTTTCTAACATCCGTAGCACCATCAAATTCCGTGATATATGCCTTAAAAAACTTCTTTAGAGAATCAAAGTTTTTTATTCCATTACTTTCACTTTGAAATATTTCTAAGTGTTTTAATAATAACTGGAATCTTTCTAATTGAGAAACATCCTCCCTTCCACTAAACAACCAAGGATTATTAATTACTGCCCTTCCAATCATTACTCCTTCTACATTGTATTTTTTTGCAAATTCTTTTGCCTGCGATAATGATTTAACATCCCCATTACCAAAAATTAATGTACTAACTCCAAGCTCATTTCTTAATTTAACACACTCAGATATCTTTTCCCAATTAGCATTAACAGCATTATTACCTCTTGCGGTCCTCCCATGTATAGTGAGTACATCCAAATTCTGTTCTAATAGAAATTTTATCCAACCCTCAATCTCATACTCTTCCCAACCTAGTCTTGTTTTAACAGATACAGGTAATCCATCCGCTCCCTCTTTAACTGCCTCTATAATTTCTCGGACTTTACCTCTATCTTCTTTAATTAATCCACTACCGGCCTGTTTTTCAGTCACTTTTTTTACAGAACAACCCATATTTATATCAACACCACTAAACCCCATTTCTTTAACTAACTTTGCTCCTTCAAGAAAATTAATAGGGTTGATACCCCAAAGTTGAGCAACAATTGGTTTCTCGGATATGTCATATTTTAATCTATGAATAACTTTCTCTTTACCCTTTGAATTTAATCCTTCGACATTTACAAACTCTGTATAAAAAATGTCTGGTCTTTTAATTGAAGATACAACTTGTCTAAAGAGTGTATCTGTGACATCCTCCATAGGAGCAAGAGAGAGTATAGGTTTCTTTATCGTTTCATATATATTCATACTGCATGGATTGTATCATATCCCCTCTACCTTGAAAAAATATCTGAATTACAATAAACTTATTATGTATTACTGCCTTAAATATGATACAGAAAAATATATTAACAAATAGTGAAGGACAGCAACTATTAAATGAGAGTAGAGTAGAAAGTACTTTTAGCATACTTGGATATTCCATAAAAGAATTCCTTAATTGGTGGTATATAAAAATGATAGTATGGCATTTGAAAATGCTAAATAGAGTATCAGTACTTTTGGATGACAATATGTCTATTTCCCTTTTAATTAGAAATTTCTTTCTACCTTGGCATAGAGATTACTCATTAATAGGGTATGTTTTTGGGATATTAATAAAATTAATATATCTCCCCTTTGCAATCATCGCATATATTCTAATGTCTCTACTGTATACATTCATAATTGGAGTATGGATTCTACTACCACCTGCAACCATTTTTTTCATATTAAGATCAATCTTTAGACTTTAATGGCAATAGATTATGGTTGGCAAAATAGAACAGTAGTAGGGCACCACGAAAAAGATAGTAATACTTTTGGGTTAGTTGAGAAAACTTTACCTATTCTTACAAAAGAATCGGACGCTCTGTTTCTTGTAACAAGAGATCAGTTCTTTACGGTTTCAACACCACAAATATCTAATGTATTAACAAACTACCTCAAATACGAAAAAGTCCATGACAATATTCGTTTAATTGCGAATGTAGTGCTAATACCTGGCCTTGTTATTTCCTTCGGATATCTTCTTAGACAGATAGGAGTGTTAGATAAATTAACATTAATAAATGAATTTCTTTCAAGTGCAATTGCAGACATACTATTTGGTCTCTCTATTTTTAATGTTTTTCTCCTTTGGCATGACTATTACAAAGATAAAAGCCATCCTGTTAGATTACCTAAAGCGGAGAAAATACAACTAAATGATTTAGAAGAGATACGTAATTCAGGATTTCGGTTTAATAGATATGCACACCTAGAAGCAATCAGTTTTGTAAACGAATTAACATTAGAAGCAATCTGTAATAACACTAACAATAACGAAATTGATATTTCTAGCCTATTCACAGACTTAGTCATATATCCTGAAATACAAGAGCTCTTTAAAAGAGCAAGCATTTCTATTAACGAAGATATCTTTAAAGAGAACGATGTTACAAAAGAAACTTTACCTAAATATTCATACACAGCAATAAGAAGCTTAATCATCTATGCACTCAATGAGGCTCTACTTACTTCTTCTGCAGAGATACAACCTAAACATCTCTTACTTGGTCTTTTCAATGTCTTTCCCGTTTTAAAGCAGATATTACTAAGCCAGAATTCTTCTATCGATATACTAAGAGAAGTAGTTAGATACCAATCATATGAATTAGAAAAAAAGAAACGAGCAAACTATCTTAATCCTAATACTAGATATTTTAGAAAAGGTGGTATAGCAAAAGCCTGGGTATATGGATACACATTCATCTTAAATCACTTTGCTCAAAATCTTAATGAGTACATAATAAAAGATAGGGATATATATGGAATTGGACATGAAGATGAAATAGATGCCTTGGTTTCAATTTTGGGTAAGGTATCTAATAGGAATGCTCTTTTCATTGGTGAACCGGGAGTAGGGAAATCTAGTATTGTACTTGGTATGGCTCAAAGAATTAACTCGGGTGATGTTCCATTACAAATTAAGGATAAAAGAATCTTAAAATTAGACATAAATGGTTTAATTGCACACTCTTCGAAAGAAAAGAATATTGAACTTCTAATTTCAAAAGCTATGCAAGAACTAGAGAATGCCGGAGATGTAATTCTGTATATAGATGAGATGCAGGAACTCATTCCTTCTAAAGCAAGTGAAAGTGGACACTCACTTGCAGGAATTTTACTACCGTACATTTTAAACAGTAAATTTCCAATAATAGGGACAGTTAACTACTCTGATTACAAGAAATATTTCTACAGTATGGAATCTTTAAGACAATCTTTCACAAATATAGAGATTGGAGAAATTTCAACAGCAGATGCATTACAGATACTTGAAACAAAAATCTCTCAATTAGAGAACAATTTTAATATATATATTACCTTCTCTTCCTTAATTAGTGCTGTAGAATTAGCACAAAGATATAATCGAGAAAGAAAGTTACCTAGTAGTGCTGTTCAATTAATTGAGGCTGCCTGTTCATGGGCACAAACAAGTGGTGTAACTGTTTTGACTGGAGAGCATGTTTCTAAGGTACTCTCTAATCAGAAGGGAATCCCCATTGGGAGCGTAAATCCTCAAGAGAGTACACATTTGATGAAGTTAGAGGAGAATATGAAAAGAAAGATTGTTGGCCAAGAAGATGCTATACAGGCCCTTGTAGAAGCTCTCCGAAGGGCACGTGTAGACATTAGAAATCCTGACAAGCCTGTCGGTGCTTTCCTATTCATGGGTCCTACTGGAGTTGGAAAAACACATATATCTAAGGTCCTTGCAGAGGAGTACTTTGGTGGATCTTCAGATATGATTAGGGTTGATATGTCAGAGTATAAAGGGTTAGATAGTATAGATAAATTTCTTGGTGGTTCAGGAGATTCGAATATATTGAGTAAAACCTCTATTTCTTTAGTTGATAGGATTAAGAGTAATCCTCATACCGTTGTTCTATTTGATGAAATGGAGAAGGCACATCCTCAAATTCTAGATCTTTTCTTACAAATCTTTGACGAAGGAAGATTAACCAGTACCTTTGGAGAAACTGTCGATTTTACACACTCTATAATAATTTGTACCAGTAATATAGGTAGCTCTATGCTTCTTAGTTCTCTAAGTGACCATAGTACAACATGGGAAGAGGCTAAGGATAGGGCAATAATTGAATTNNCATCCTCATAATATTGATAACCTCTCTCAGATATCAGAGCTTCTTTTGCAGGAATTAGCACAAAGACTCTCTGAGAAGAGTATTACATTAACATGGGGTAAAATTATTCCCCAATTAATTGCAAACAAAGCAAATGAACCAGGATTAGGTGCTAGACCTATTAAAAGATATATTCAGGACAATATTGAAGGTAATATAGCGAAAGAAATGGTAGAGGGTAAAATTGCTTCTGGACAGAGTATAGATATAAAAGAGAGCTGGATTATATAATTTCTTGCAAGAATTGATATATTAAAATATAATACTAGGGTTTAATCTTGTATAAATAGTTATGGGTGCATTACCAAAAAGAAAAATATCAAAAGGTAGAAAGAATAGAAGAAGGTCCCAAGACTTTTTAAGTAAGCCACAAATGTCTAAATGTCCAAAATGTGGTAAGACAAAAAGGCCTCACTTTGTATGTGAGTTCTGTGGTTATTATGGCGACGGTAAAGATCTAAAGAGTAATAAATAGTAATTCTTTAATAAATGAAGAAAGCAACAGATCCTAGGCATTTGTCTAGAGCATTGGCATTACAATCTCTTTTCTCTAAAAATTTTGATGTTCAGAGAGAAGGGGTTATTGACTTTGAAGTTTCAGAGTTATCCGTTTTAGATGATATAGAGACATACAACGAAGAGTTGTATCAGAAATTAGTTAATGGGGTACAGGAGAATCAAGAAAATATTGATGAGACCATTACCAAATTTGCTCCACAGTGGCCAATTTCTCAAATGAAGTTAGTTGATTTACAGATATTGAGAATTTCAATATATGAGGGATTTATAGTCAAGATTACACCTCCCAAAGTAGCCATCGATGAAGCAATCGAATTAGCTAAGGAATTTGGGGGAGACAGTAGCAGTAAGTTTGTGAATGGTGTTCTTGGAGCAATTTATGAAATACATAAAGATGAATGATATAGGACATTTTGAAAAAAGAATAGATATAACCTTTGCCAATAAAGAGTATCTTGTAGAAGCCCTAACTCACAGATCATACTTGAATGAGCATAAAAGTAGTAGGTCACACAATGAGAGATTAGAATTTCTTGGAGATGCTGTCTTAGAATTAGTTATCTCAGACTACCTATTTAAAGAGTTTCCTGATAGGGCTGAAGGGGAACTTACTAGTTTCCGATCTGCATTGGTAAGAACAGATAGCTTAGCAGAAACAGCAAAGGAGATAGCAATTGGTGAAAGCATTCTACTTTCAAAAGGAGAAGAGGATACTGGAGGAAGAACAAAGAGCTATCTATTAGCTAATGCCTTTGAGGCTCTGATTGGAGCTATCTATTTAGACCAGGGATATGAGAAGAGTAGAGAATTCATTAATAAATATTTAGTTAAGAAATTACCTGATATTGTTAAGAATAGAACTGATATTGATAGTAAAACAAAGATACAAGAGGTTGCACAAGCTAAATATAAGGAGACTCCTACTTATGAAGTAATAAATCAAGAGGGACCTGATCATGACAAACACTTTACTGTAATAGTTAAGATAAAGGATAAGACAATTGGAGAGGGGAAAGGTAGTAGTAAACAGAGGGCTGAAGAGGATGCTGCAACCAAGGGATTAGAATATATAGAAAATGATACGGTTTAACTTGAATATTAGTATCTCATCTGTTAAAATAACTCTGCTATGCTAAAAATTAGATTAAAAAGAACAGGAAGAAGAGGACAACCACATTATAGAATAGTGGTTATGGAGAGCAGCTCCCCAAGAGATGGAAGGAGTGTTGAGGAAATTGGATACTATAATCCTAGGACACAGCCAACTACTTTTGAGGTTGATAAGGATGCAGCTTCAAAATGGCTATTAAAAGGTGCACAGCCTTCTGATACTATAGCTCAATACTTTGTTAAACTTGGCCTAATGAAATCTTTAAAGAGAGGTTCAAAGAAACCAAATACAACAAAGAAAGAGAAGAAGACCGAATAATTGTCTCTTTTCCATCCCCAATATACATCTGGTAATATTTTTTCTGTAAGAGTATAATTGCTCAATAGATCTTAATTTAGTTTTGCAAAAAATGAAAGAGCTACTAGAGCACATTATTAAATCAATTGTAAATTATCCAGACGATGTCTCAATTGAGGAAAGGGAGAGTGTAGATTTCCCTGGATTAACTATCTTAACAATAGATGTCAATGAAAATGACAAAGGGGTCATAATCGGAAGAAAAGGAAGAACTATTAACTCCATAAGAGATATTATTACAATAAGTGCAATAAGAGGAAACAAGAGGGTAAGAGTCATCCTTAAGGACGACAAAGTTGAACATAGAAGTGAGCAAGAGGAAGATATGCTAAGAGATGAAATCTAATCTAGACTCTCTGCTTTTTTCTTAAATATCTCCACAATATCATTATATTCTGTATACGGTTGGAATGCTGCATAAATGCTTGGTTCTTTCTCATTATCTGCTAAATAGTAACCACTAACCTGTAAGGATATAGCCCAAACCTCAGCCCCCGAAGTGTCATTTCTTGCACTAACCTCGACATTTTCTAATCTAATCATATAAGGTGATACATTCTGAATATCATCAAGGAAAGCAATAACATTATCATATGTACCACTATACTCGAGTGGCCCAGTTACACCATTGATACTATCTGCTGATGAGAGTTCACTAATTCTCAACTGTATACTCTTTGCTAAATCGTCAATATAATATACGAAATTGGAAACTAATAAAACTTTAGGAATTACCTGTCTTGCTGTTAATACATCCTCATTAAGTTGATTTTCATCGAGCCTATTTAACTGCTTATCTAATTTCTCTAATTGTTCAATCTTTTCTTTCGTTACTTTTATCTCATCCAAATATTCGAAAGCAGATTTCACCATCGGAACAAATACTGCAAAGGAAAGGATTATGAATAGGGCCCCCGAAGCCAAAGGTATAACAAGATCTGCAAAGGTTAATTTTGTTTGTTTTATTTTCTTGCTTAAAACCTCTTTTTCTAATTGTGCTTTCTTTTTATTATCTTGTTGTAGTAGTCCCATATTTATTCGTTTTTAAAATTTTCTAAATTGAACTGACCTTCGAAGGAGAACGATGCCCCATCTTCTACCTTGCTTACAGATCCTAGATTAATTGTATTAACATTATCATTTACACCTAGTAAATACCAAAGTCTTGATAACTGTTCAAGATTGGGAGATCTACCTGATATTTCAAATTCCAAAGCTTCAGATATACTTATACTCTTATATGACACTCCTTCAACTCTAGCTGCCATTTCATTCAAGAATACTACAACTTTCTTGTGAGAGAAACTATTCTTCTTAACCTGTTCGTACAATTTCACCCTAGCTAATATTGCATTATTTGAAACTATCTTATCCATCTTTGAGTTTATTGTCCTTTCTACCCTTGTCAATGCAGCCTTCTTTGTGTTTAATTGTGCCTTAGATATTATATTAAAGCCTACAATACCAATAGCAACCGTAGCTAGAGCAATAATACTTAAGATAGAGCCAATATTTAATGTGTTTTTCTTCTTAACATGAATCTTCTCCTCTTTGGTCATTGCAGGGATAAGATTTACTCCCTCTTCAACGGAACTATTAGCTGGCTGAGCTAAAGTTGGAGTTTCGGTAACAGGAGGCTGTGGATTCGAAGTAGCTATTGGTTGAGTTATATTTTCTTGTTTTATTTCTTCGTTATTCATCTTTTAATGCTAATCCTATTGCTACAGAATATGATGATCCTGATTTCACAACTAGGTTTTTAAATTTATTTTCTACTACTATATTTAACCACGGATTTGCAACTTCTGCACTAACCCCTAGTGATTTTGAAACATACTCAGTTAAACCTGGAAGTAATGCTCCATCACCATTTAATAAATACTCATTTGGAGCTACACTCATCGTCTTGTTTTTATAAAACTCTATTCCTCTTCTAACCTCTATCATAATGGATTCTACAATAGGAGAGAGTGCAGAATATATTTTCCCTTCTAAAACATTAGGAATTAAACCGTAGCCTCTCTTAAATTCTTCTGAACGGTTGTAATCAAAGTTAAACTTATTTACTATAGCTTGTGTTAAAGAATCAGAACCAATTGAAATACTTTGGGAAAATACAAGAGAACCATTATTCATAATACTCATATCTGTACTGTTTGCTCCGAAGTCCAGCATAACACAATCTTTTTTACCAGAAGATCTAAACATGGCCCTTCCCATTGCTACAGATTCTGTTTCAATAGCAATAAGGTCTAGATTGGCAAAGTTAGCTACATTCATATATATTTCAACTATTTTCTTAGGTGCAGCTACTAACAATACACGAGGAGCATTCTTCTCTTCGTTAAAACCGATAATAACATAACTCATTTGAACTTCTTCAATTGGAACAGGTATATACTGTTTAGCTTCGTAATACACAGCTTGTTTTAACTCTTCCTTCTTTACACCTGGAAACTCAAGGAATCTTGTAAACACAGAAAACTCAGGCAAAGCCATTACAACATTAACATTCTTAATCTTGGAATTCGCATATAGAAGTTTAAGAGCTTCTCCAAGTTTTTTTTGATCCTGTCTCTCTTCACTATTGATTACTCCTTTGGGTGTCAATTGAGTTCCCAAGTTAACCAGCTGGGGAGTCCCTAAAATATTCTTTAATTCTACGGCTTTTACAGTATGAGTTCCGAAGTCTATGCCGACATGGTCTGGCAATTTAGCCATAGTATTGGACAGTTAAATTATGACTACTAATATAATAGCAGAAAAACATTAAGGTTTGAAACCTACCTCTATTTTTTGGAATGTAAAATTATTAGCAAAAAACACTCCACTTAATACTCCATACTTAGGATGAGAATCTATTGCTAATACTGGATATACCAACCTCTCTGATAATCTTAAATACCTCTCTACCACTATCCCCTTAGGAATTCCCAAAGATTGTATCCCACCATTTATGTATACACCATCTACTATTGCTGTTGATGCTTTACTTGTTTCATGATTTATTATTATATTCCCATCGGCAAAAAAATATCCATTTATCTGATCGTATCTAAATGTTCCTCCTAATGAGTTATTTCTACCCTCATAGATATTTATATCTCCTGTAGATACAAATATACAAGCATTTTTATTTGCTGTTTGATTTGTTATATTAGGTAATATATCTATATCTCCATCAACAAAGATTAGAGCATTCCCATTACAATTGAGCCTATCTATAACTAGCTTACCTGTTATGATTGCTACATTGTATGTAGACATTGGAGTGAATATTGCTGTAAGGTTGGCATTAGCTACGGTGACATTCCCAACTATGTTTAGTTCCTTAAGATCTGATATAGGAATATCGTTCTTTTTCTGGGTATACATCTCCCAAAGAACATCATAGTAGCTAGTTAAATTATGAGATTTAAAATTCCTAATGTTGTAACTGCCTGAGACACTACTTCGTAACAGAGCAGAAGGCGGTTGTGCTGGATTACTATCTGCCCACATCTCGCTAGAGTAATCTGCCACATTGTACAAAAGAGATTCACCAACGGCTGCTGTAGGAGGCAGGATACCTATCCAAGAAGTAGTTGTACTCTTTGTTTGGAAGGTAGTTCCTCCACTAGAGTAGGCTAATCCTCCATCTGTTACAAACCAATCATCTAAGTTAAAAAACGTCATCGCAGATGCCATATTACCAGCATCATCAAAAGCTGTAAGGTAAAATCTTAAAGATCCAACTCTGTTAGCTCCTATATCTACTGTTACACTTCCCGAGTTACTTGTTGTTGTTAAATTAGGATTTACTCTAAAGGCCCAATTGGGTGAATTGAGATTTCCTCGCTCAAAGCTTAGTGGATTTTCTGCACCAGGAATAAAAGGCTCTTTTAAACTTACTCCCGCTGTTGAAGTAGATAATGTAACCTGTCGTGCATCTGCTCCAGCATTTGAATATACATTTCCAACAACAGCATAAAGGTTCTTACTATCTGAAGCTTGCCAATCTATTCTTAATGTATTACCTGATACTACGGGGGTTCCATTCATAAATTGTACGCTAGGAACCTGTTTGTCTATCGCCCAACGTCGTGTTGTATCAAACCAGTCTCTTGCATAGGTTTGAGCTACTGTTGGGGTTGTTCTGTATCTTAGTTGATTACCAGACCAGTAGTTTGATACTGAGAACGAGTAGTTATCACTTGGGGTAAAACTGAATTTGTCTAGTCCCATTAAAAGTATTCGGTAACTAATCTCTGAGACATTCTCTGTTATATTTGTTCCTGAGAATCTAAAACGAAAAGGCATTGTAACAATATTTCCAACGGATGATATTGGCGAGGTTATCGTTACTTCAACCATATTACCTCTACTTGGACCTGATATCATAAATGTAATTACCCCCGAAGGAGTTACTGTATATATGGCTCTTGTCCATACTTGTGGGCTTACATTCCAACTAGGAGTGTATGGAACCCAGTTAGTTCCCTCTCTGTGCATTAGAAAGCCCCAGCTATCCGTAGAAGGTGCTTGGGGTGTTGCTGTTGTTGATATCCAAAGAGGGGTTTGGGGCTCTCCAGTATTGGCTACATTTCTAAACCATACAGACACAGCTTCTACATCAGCAGCACCATTTGTATCTGTATATGTTGCTATCATGCTGATTGGATCATTTAAATCTCCCGCTACTGTTCCTGGTATGCCACTATGATTGGTACTGTTGAAGTTGTATACGTTCAGTGCGTCATAGTTTATTACGATACTCTCTGTTGGTTGTGCTGTTGGAACTTCGAAACAATCTCCTGTTGTTGCTACACTACAATTGTTTGTACAACTTCTAAAGGAAGACAGAATCATATTAGGGCTGGCTACTGTAGCAGTATTAGAAAGTGGGGCAGGGCAATTAGGTAAGCTACAGCTTGTACAGTAACATGTAACTTGTCGCGAATCACATTTAGTTATCCTATCGGGAGTAGAAGCTACACCATTTCTACAATAAAGCACTATTGAGCCATACCCCTGATTGGTATCTGCATAAGTAGGAGTACAACTTGGCAATGTACAAGTCTCACAGTAACAGCTTCTTGTGTTGGTATTATACCTAGGATCACATCCTGTTCCTCTATCACAAGATGAAGATGTAGTAGAGTGCAAATCCCCCGTGTTCGTTGTTACTGTTCCAGTAGGACAACTTGGTGCAGATCCTGGGGTGCAGTCTACGCAACTGGCCTTACTACAACAATATAAATCATGACCATTAGTCCCTGCTTTACAATCTGCATAGGACATATAATAAGTCGCTTCCCCGCAACATTGAGTGTTAAAAAAACATGCGTACCCTCCAGCAGTAGGATGATAAATACAGTCTTCATATGGACTCCCGACATCCACCCAAGATCCTGCTGGATACCATAAACTAGCAGATCCAACAGTACAAGAATAACCTGTAGGACAAGTATAACAATATGCTCCTATTATCTCTTCTTTCAAAAGATACAAGAATAAGAATAGAAAACTAGTAACAATTAATATCAGTTGTATAAGCTTTTTTGTACTCATTAATTTTTAATAAGATAATAGATCATTAATTTATCAACAGATTTTTCAATATATCTCTCAATATCCATATCCAAAACCAAATCACTTAATTGTTCTTTTCTATAACACAATGGGAACCAATCTGTTTCTATTTTTCTACAATAATCCTCTATATCTTCCAGATTTGCAGTCTCTCCATTTGGAATATAAAGGAACTTTAATCCATATGACTTCTCTATCTCTATCTCTGATATATTTGAAACTCTAATAATTTCCATTTCTAACAAAGATGTCCCTTCAAGAACACCAATCATTGGGCTTCTTACCTGATATTCATGCATCACATTATTTATTGATATGAAGATATCTAAAACAATTTCTTCATTGATTATAGATATTTTATTTATCTTCATATCAGTAAAAGTAAGTGTCCCAAGTAAAAGTCCTTCTATTCCTTTATTTGATTCGGAATGGTGATATCCCTTCTCTTCTATCTCCACTCTCTCTTGCAATCTTACTTCAGATATTCCTATCTCATTCTGATACAAGCTATATAGTATATCTGATACCTCCCTATCCTCAATTAACTCCATCGATATGT
>DCUE01000062.1:0-5633 GCA_002328465.1 Candidatus Dojkabacteria bacterium UBA2222 | reverse complement strand
TAATATGTTTGTACTATCCTTATTTACTACAGTTAAATCTAAACAGTTCATATCATCCCTTTGTGATGTCTCATTTATAAATACATCACACCTTACTAATACTTTAAAGAGCTTCTTTTCCACTTCACATGTCTCTATTAATGAATCATATCTATTTAACTTAGGGGTATTACCAAGCCATCCCATTAAAAAAACAAAAAGAAGGAGTAAAAGAACTACTACAATGAGAAAGGGTAAGACTATGTAAAGTGTTTTCTTTTTTATTATCATAATAATTTTCCTTAATATAATATATCAGGAAGAGCAAGGGCCGTCTTTAATTAAATTAAGGTTTGAAACCTAGCTCTATTTTCTGGAATGTAAAATTATTAGCGAAGAATGTCCCCCCTAATATCCCATATTTAGGATGATGATCTATTGCTAATACAGGATAACTCATTCTCTCAATTAATCTCAAAGATCTATATATTCTCACTCCACCTAAGGAATGAACCCCTCCATTTATGTAAATACCATCAATTGTGGTTGGAGATACTTTACTTGTTTCCTGATTCATTGTTAGCAACCCATCTGCAAATATATATGCATTAATATTATCGTAACCGAAATTTCCTCCCGTAGAATTATTTATACCCTCTGAAATTACAACATTTCCTTTTACAACAAACATACAAGCATTCCTACTAATATTTTGATTCGAGAGATTAGGCTTTATCTCTAAATTCCCACCTACAAATACTAAGGCTTTTCCATTACAACTGAAACGATCTAATAACAAATTCCCATTTATTATTGCAACATTGTAAGTTTTTAAACTCTGAAACATACTTACTAGATTACCATTAACGATAGTTAAATCTTCATTCCTAATAATTGTTTTAAGTTCTGATGCTGGAAGTTCACTTTTACGTTCCTCATACATCCTCATAAGAGTAGAGTAGTAACTGGTTAAACCATGTGTCTTGAAATTTCTAATATTATAGCTTCCTGAAAGAGTACTCCTAAGCAAGGAAGTAGGTGATTGAACTGTATTACTATCCGCCCACATTTCACTTGAATAGTCTGCAATATTTGAAAGTAGGGATTCCCCAACAATTGTAAATGGTGGTAACTTGCCTCCCCAAATATTTCCACTAATGTTTTTTGTTTGGAAACTTGTTCCATTTTGAGAATATGCTAATCCCCCATCTGTTACAAACCAGTCTTCAAGGTTAATGGCTGAACTTGTACTTGCCATATTTCCAGCATCATCGAATACTGTTAAATCTATTATTAATGTTCCCTTATTATTATTCCCTATATTTATACTAATACTATGATTAGTTAAATTTGCAGTCATATCCGGGTTTACCCTAAATGCCCATTCTCCATTTAATTTCCCAACTTCTGTAGCTCTCCTTTCGTCCGAAAGTGGCATGTATGGAGACCTAATTGTCATTCCAGTACCAATTCCTGTTAGTGTTACATTTCTTGCATCAGCACCAGCTGTTGAGAATATGTTTCCAACAACAGAGTAAAGATTCATATTATCTGATGAGTCCCAAGAGATAGTGATTGTACTACCAGAATAACTTGGGAATCCAGCTCGAATTGTAATCACTGGAGATTGTTTATCGATAGTCCATCTCTTTGTTGTATCTATCCAACTACGTGCATATGTCTGCGCTACTGTTGGGGTAGTTCTGTATCTTAATTGATTCGCTTGCCAATAGCTTGCTACTGAGAAAGCGTAGTTGTCACTCGGGGTAAAACTGAACTTATCTAATCCTAATAACAGGATTTTGTATTTAACTCTTGATACAGGAGCTGTTGTTGTTAAATCATTTCCCGAGAATCTTAATCTAAATGGCATTGTTACTGTTTTACTTGCACTGTCTGAAGTAATACCATTTCCTGTTATTGTAACCGATATCATTGGAAGAGTATCTGTACCAGCTATGTAAAATGTTCTTAAGCTAGGATCATAGTTATTTCTTCTCACCCAAGTGGCCGTACCAGAGCTAGGATAGCTTGGAACATATGGATACCATGTCCCACCCTCTCTGTGCATCATGAATCCCCAACTATCTGCTGCAGGAGCCTTGGGGGTTGTTGTAGTTGATATCCAAAGTGGGGTACCTGGTTCTCCTGTGTATGTGTCACCCCTAAACCATACAAAAAGAGCTTCTACATCTGCGACTCCATCTACATCGTAATATCTAGCTACCAGATTCAATGGATCATTTAAATTTCCAGCTGATGTACCTGGTATTCCACTATGCGTAATACTTGAGAAGTCATATTTATTAAGAGGATCGTTTTGTATTTCTAATGTTGGAATAGGTTGGGTTGTTGGAACTTCATAACAATCTCCTGTGGTTGTAACACTACAGCCATTCGTACACGACCTAAATCCTGAAAGAATCATATTTGGACTTGCTACTGTTGCAGTATTGGAGAGTGGTGCAGGGCAGTTTGGTAAGGTACAGCTATAGCAGTAACATGTTCGAGAGTTTGTTGCTCCACAACCATCTGTACAGGATAAAGTTTTAGTACCATACCCTAAGTTAGAAGTACTATATGTTGGAGCACAAGCAGGGGGTGTACATCCAGAAGTGCAGGTGGCAATGCATCCACTGGAGGTACAAACTTTTGAAGAACCACAAGGTTGCCAAACAGAATAGTGGCCACAATATATTGCTCCTGCACAACTGCCCGGAGCAAGGCCATCAAAAAAATCACAGTAGCAACCAGAGCCTTGACAACAATTTACATCATCAATGGGACAACAGGCATCATAGTAGTAACAGTAGTAGGTATTGCCAGAACAAGCACAATAATCTGCGAATACTTTCTCCTTTAAAAAAGTCAACAAGGAAATAAATACGCCAATTATTATAAATATTTTATAGATTCTACTCATATAGAACATAGATTAGATTATCAAGCATTCTATAGTTGAAAATTATCTTCTGAATTTTTTCCTTTCCCTCTGCACCCTCCATTTCAATTAGACTACTATTCACAATATAAGGAATTCCATTAATCTCAAGTGTACTTCTATTCACCAATTCTCTTATTTCTTCGTTTAATCCCGTTATTTCAGAATTCATACCCTCGGCATAGAGATTACAAGAAAGTAACTCTGTAAGGTTGTTAAGAATTAAATTATCCTCTTTTTTAGCAATGACTTCACTAAGCTCTGTTCTTATATATTTGTATATCTCTGCATCTGATATGGTTTCTCCAACAGTACAAAGCCCATACAGAACAAATGGAGACCTGTTATATTTAATAATCAATTCGTTAGTATAGTAGTTAGATAATTTCTCTTTACCAAACTCTTTATAGAGTTTTGAATAATCCGAATATCTCAATATCGAAGTATAGAATTCAGGAAATAACTCTTCTTCCTTTGAAAGTTGCGGTTTATAATCATGGTCTTCAAGAACCTCCCTCTCATAAGTTGGTATCTGAAAATCATCAATTAAAGTAAGATATTCAGAACTTAACCCTATCTCTACAAGTTTAAGTATGTAGGCTTCAGGATACTCAATCTCTTCACTCAAAATCCTATCAACATTATTATTTAAATATTCAATTTCCTTTTGAACATAAGAATGTAATTCCTCATCGCCAAGTCTCTCACTCAAATCATATGCTAAAGATATAGTTTTGAGATAATCATTTGAGAAAAAATTCTCATTATTACAAAACCATTCTTCAAGACTTAGTGTCTTCGAGGTAAGTGCACATGTATATCCTTGTCTAAAATTATATACCTTCAATATACTCTTTATCCCTTCAATATATCTTTCCCTTTCAAATGGAGATTCCTCCGTTGGTATTCTCGATATTTCCCATGATTTCAAGAACTTATGAGTGAATGGATTGTATGGGTACGAATCAAAATTAAGCTTAATTCGGTATTTACCCTCTCCTTCATATTTGTTTTCCTCTAACTTATCACATGGAAGTTTAAGATAATTCCCACAAGTATTAACTACACAGTAAGAGAACTCACACTTTGTTTTATCAAAATTGTTTACATCAACTTCTAAAAGAATCTCTTTTCCTTTTTTTTCTGAAAACAAAATTGCTCCGCTTTTTCTCAAATAATCTGAATATTCATCCTTTATAAGAAAGAAAGAGCCTAATAAAAAGGCAGATATTAAGAGTAAGGGTACTAATATCCCTATTATTATTTTAATTTTATTCTTCATTTTCTATAATTATTTAGCTTTTTCTCTGTAATTATGGTTTGAGTCCAACTTCAACCTTTTGGAATGTAAAATTGTTAGCAAAAAATATTCCACTTATAAACCCGTACTTGGGATGATAATCTATTGCTAATACTGGGTATCTTAATCTATCATAGAATCTAAGATATCTATTTATAATTATTCCTTTGGGGTTACCTAATGATTGTATTCCCCCATTTATATATACACCATCAACTATTGCTCCAGTCTCATGTTCTATTATTATATTTCCATCTGCAATGAAGTATCCATTTATTTGATCATATCTGAAAGTTCCTCCATTAGAGTTATACCTGCCTTCCTTGATATTGATATTCCCTCTAGACACAAATATACAGGCATTCCTATTAGCAGTTTGATTAGTGATGTTTGGTAAAACATCTATATCTCCATTAACAAATATTAATGCATAACCATTACAATTTAAACCATTTATTATTAGCTTGCCCGTTATTATTGCAACATTATATTTGGACATTGGCGTAAATATCGCCGTTAGGTTCGCATTGGCTACTGTGACATCCCCCTCTATTAGGAGTTCTTTCAGATCCGATGCCGGAATATCTTGCTTTTTCTTTGTGTACATTTCCAAAAGAGTATCATAGTAACTAGTCAAATTATGAGATTTGAAATTTCTAATGTTATAACTACCTGAGACACTACTTCGTAAGAGAGCAGAAGGTGGTTGTACTGGATTACTATCTGCCCACATCTCACTTGAATAGTCTGCAATATTTGAGATTAAGGACTCTCCCGCTATTCTTGCAAATGGGGGTAATGTAGTTCCCCAGGTATCTCCAACAATATTCTCGGTTTGGAAAGTAGTCCCATTTTCTGAGTATGCTAGACCTCCATCCGTTACAAACCAATCTTTTAAGGAGTATGTATTGTAAACAGAATATACATTACCTGCGTAGTCAAAAACTGTTAAATATATAACTAGACTTCCCTCTCTGTTTCCTCCAGGGTTGATAAATACAGAACCTGAGTTTGTTGTTCCTCCCATATTAGGTCCAATCATGAATGCCCTGTTTGTAACTAAGTGACCTGGTACATCCGCACTTGTTTGGATTGTTGGAGTGTATGAAGTTGAAGAAGGGAAGGTGACTCCAGCTGTTGAAGTACTCAAGGTTACAGGTACTGGGAATTGATCACCTGAAGGAGAGTAGTAAATGTTTCCTACAACGGCATATAACCTTTTTTCATCCGTAACATTACCCCATGTAACAATTATTCTTCCATTTACTGTATCTGTTGTTATTGAATATGTTCCAATGTTAGGTCTCTGTTTATCAATGGTCCAAGTCTTTAAGGTATCAGTCCAACCTCTTGCATATGTTTGTGCAACTGTTGGGGTTGTTCTGTATCTTAATTGATTCGGTTGCCAATATG
>DCUE01000074.1 GCA_002328465.1 Candidatus Dojkabacteria bacterium UBA2222 | reverse complement strand
GATTAAGGATGATATTCTTTAATACAAGAAAGGAAAAATTACAAACAAAAGAAATTAGACAAGCATTAAATTATTTAACTGATAAAAGAAAGCTATTAGAGTTGAGTAATATCTCTGGGGAATTGGCAAATGGACCGATAGCTACAAGTTCNNTAATCAAGAGAAGGCTAGTAAGATATTAAATAATTTAGGGTATTCTAAGAATGAGGAAACAGGATACTATGAAAAAGAGGATAAAAAAATTTTAAGCTTTACTCTTTCCTACTATGATAATGATTTGAATGAGAGATTAGCTAATTCTTTAAAAGAACTTTGGAGACAGGAGGGTATTGTATTGAATTTAGAACCTCTTTCATATAAACAAATTACACAAGAAATTGTAGCTACTAGAGATTTTGAATTACTAATGTTTGAAGTAGAGACTACTGTAGATCCAGATCAGTACAACCTATGGCATTCTCTTAAGAGTAACTACCCTGATTTAAACATCTCAGGTTATAGTTATGAGAGAGTAGATATACTTTTAGAAGATGCTAGAAGGAGTACAAAGTTAGATATAAGGAAAAAGAATTACTCCCTTTTCCAAAGATATTTAACACAAGATTCCCCTGCAATGTTTCTGTATCATCCTAATTATACCTATGTAGTTAAAGATAGTGTGGAAATATCTGATATTAGTAATATATATTACCCATATCAAAGGTTTGATGATATAGAGTATTGGAGTAAGTAATAATCCAAACGTTTACCACGATAAGATAGCTGGGATGCCAAGAGGGGGATTTGAACCCCCACCTTCGGTTAAGAAGACTACATCCTGAATGTAGCGTGTCTGCCATTTTCACCACCTTGGCCTATGGGGAATTCTATCATATTAAAAAGCCTTGCTTAATCTTCATCCTTTGATGTGAGAGATACTCTTACATTCTTCTTAATCTCTTCTGAGTCTTTCTCTTTACCAGAGGGTGTGTCTGGATCTAATTGTTTGTACTTCTTTAAAAAGATATCTTTATTTACTATACTTGGCTCTTTCTCTTGTTCTTCTTCTTTTTTTTCTTCTTTTCCTCCAAATATTTCTCTTAAAGTTTTTTCTTCTTTTTTGTCATCATTCTTACTTTTAGTTATTATCTCCTCTACATCCTTCTCTTTTCTCCCACTCTTTTTTCTATCTATTAAACTCTTAACACCAAAAGTAAGAAATAGACCTATTAGAAAGCTTCCAGCAGAAAGTATTATTAAATCAGGATATGTAGAGAAGGTACTAGAAAGATTTTCAGAGTTTAAATCTTTAAAAGCAAAATATATCTTATTCTCATCATCTTCAAGGAACCTGTTAGGATTTTCTCCTACCCCAAAAGTTACTGCATTTGATATATTGCTGGCATACCCATATTTTCTGGTATATGCTCTAAAGGTATAGATACCATCAGCTAGCCCACCCTCAGGAGTTACTTTAATACTCCAATCTCCATTCTCATCTGTCTGAACTATATCACTAGCATTGTAAGCATTTGCTGTTAATGTATATATAACTTCAGAATTAGCAAGTGCAGTTCCTTTAATTTCAATAGTAGTATCAGTAAGAGATGGAGAAGTAATTATTGGTGATCTCGGAATTATTACCAAATCATATTCTAAAAGTTGTACATTACTATCCTTATCATAGAATCTAAACTTAAGAGTATGTTTACCTATACTTAGAGCAGGAAAGGTATATGGGCTTGTAATCTTTTTAAAAGAAGTACCATCTATTTCAACTTCTACTCCTTGGCTATCAGGAGAAGGATCTTTAAAGGTAATTACATAGCTTGGGTTATCTGTATATTCAGGTAGTACAAATCCTAATTGATTTGCAATTTCTTGTGTCCTTTCATCTTCCTGTTGATCTAGTTCTTCTATCTCTGCAGCTTTTACCTCCGAAGTAGTAATTAATTCTTCTACTTTAGTGTCTTGCTGTGCATATGCGAAGAAGGGTGAAAAAAATAGAAAGAAAAGTGTTAATAGAATTATCTTTTTCATAATCAGATGATTAATAATATATATAATCTGAATACATTGTATATTGAATTGGAAAAAGATTCTAGTCTTTATATTCTATCGGTGAAAAGGATACCCTGTGTATGGTCATATTCATGTTGTATCTCACGTGCTTCATACTCAGTAAATATTTTTCTATTCTTTTTACCCTCTCTATCAAGATATGTTGCCCTTATCTTCTTAAATCTTCTAACAGGTTCTTCTACTCCAGGTATACTTAAGCAACCCTCTTTCTCAATAGATTGGAGAGTATTTAATATCTCTATTCTAGCATTAATCATTAAGAAAAAATCCCTACTATCTTCCTCCAAGATACAAAATACATTGTAATGTTTGCCTACTTGTACTGCAGCGAGTCCTGCAGCTATATACCCTTCTTGGGTAGTAACATTTTTAGCTGTAAAGAGTAAGTCATCAAAAAAAGTCTGGAATCTATCACTTTTAATTTCTTCAAGAGATAAATCTTTTGAAATCTCTCTTAAGAATTTCTCTTCTTTCTTATCTCCTACTGTATATATTTTTAATATTTTCCCCATATCTGTGATTATACCATATGAAAAGTCTAATCTTTGTTAAAAGAATCTAAACCAGTCAAATATTGAAGTAGAGATACCAAGTACTGAAGTACCTGAAATTCTTGAAGATGTTCTAGAAAGAGATTTTAGGTATGTCATATCTACAATTATTTGTGCCTCACTTCTCACGCCATCACTGAAGAGTGCTACAGTCTTAATCCAATGCTGAGAATGATTGAAGAGTTCGCTTGCTAATATAAATTCATCTGTTTGTTTTGTAGATGATTCTATCTCTTCGTTATCAACATATATAGTTACATTTGTTAATGTAGAATCAGAAAGAATTGGGGTTAATGTATATTTTACTGTAATATCTGCTACTTCTGTAGGTATATATTTTTTCGCTTTAGTAACTACGGGTTCCACAATTGAAATACTTTGAGCAATTCTCTTTGGAGCTTTAATGGGTGTTGTAGGTTTTGCGGTTGGTTCCTCTGTAATGGGTTCCTCTGGTGTTTCTGTGATAGGAGTCTCAACAGGAATCTCTTCTGGTTGTAGTTGTAATACAGCAGAGGTTAAGTCTATTAAACCATATCCAAAGAGTATATCTTTTCCAGGTTCTCCTAAATCTATTGCAGTGCTTTCTAAAAGTTGTGTAATTTCAGAAGATGTACATGTTGGACAAATGGAGAAAAGAAGGGCAGAAGCTCCTGCTACATGAGGAGAGGCCATACTAGTCCCACTTAGGTATCTGTATGTACTACCAAGGTATGTAGAGTAGTTATATACTCCAGGTGCTGAAAGTTCCCCCCCTATATTACTAAAGCTTGCTAACATATTTCTACTATCAGTAGCCATTACACATATTACATTACTGTAAGAGGCCGGATATGAGCATGGTGCCCCACTCTCATTACCTGCTGCGGCAACAACTAACACACCTTTGTTAGTAGCGTAATTTACAGCATCTCTAAGAAGAGATGAATCTGTTGGTGCACCTAAACTTAAATTAATGACTCTTGCCCCATTATCTGTGGCATAATATATTCCCTTTGCAACATCAGAAAGATATCCATACCCTTGAGCATTTAGTACTTTAACAGGAATTATCTTAGAGCCATTACTTACACCTACTGTTCCTGCTTGATTTAATGTAGCAGTAGCAATACCTGCTACATGGGTACCGTGTCCGTTATCATCATTAGCATCACTATCATTATTAACAAAATCATATCCCGTATTTAAGTTCGCGACTAAATCAGGATGATCTTTTTGTACTCCAGTATCAATAATTGCAATCTTTACTCCAACTCCACTTCCCGTATCCCATACCTTATCAGCTCCTATTCTGCTTACTCCCCAATCTATTACATCTGCAGACATTTTAACTGGTATGTCCGTTTCTACCTCTGCTTTTAGTTCTGTTTCTAGTGATTGAGTATCACTTGCTTCTGATATTGAAATTACATATATTCCATTACTATCTGTATCTTGAGTAAACTCAATATCATACTCCTCCTCTAGTGATTCTTTTTCTGCTTCTGAAAGTATTCTATCTATTTTCAAAACCTTTCTACTCTGCTCTACTTCTAAAACCCCCTGTTTGTTTAAATCAACTTCATCAGTAACGGTATTCTCATCCTCTGTTTCTAATACTGGGAAACTCTCAGAAATATATCTAGAGGTAATTGCGTTCTCATCTAAATCAACAGTGTTAATATCTACATTCGGTACTAAAAGGGCAAGAACAATTACAAAAAGTAAGATACCTATACTTACTATTCCACTCCCCAGTAAAATGAAAAGCTTGTTAGTTAACTGTTTCATATATTTTAAAGCTTAAAATTATTACTCTGATTCTTCATCTTCAATTTCTTCGTCTTCTTCGAGCTCATCTTCAATATCATCTTCTACCTCCGCTTTCTTATTATTTATTTTAACTTTATCATCCTTTGCATTATATTTCTCTATAGTCTTATCTATCACCTTCTGTAAAGATTCCTGTGCTTGTCCCTCTGGAGCTTTTTCTAAAACAGTATTTAAAACATTCAGATGTCTTGTTCTAATTTCCTCTATTCTTTGTAAGCTATCCTCTTGCATAGTGTTTTCTTTTTGAGCTACTCTTTCCGCATTCTCTACTAAGTTCTCAAATCTATTTTGCAATCTTTCCATAACCTTAGGATCTTCCTCTCCATTTAAATTCTCAATACCATTTAGTTTCTTTTGTGCAAACTCTAAAGCTTTTTCTACTTTTTTCTGTTCATCAAAAGTTAGAAGTAGTTCTACATCTTCAAATATTTCTGTTAAAAAGTAAAAAGGACTCTGTGGAGATATATCATCTGACTCTTTAATTGCCTCTTGTTGCTCAAGTGTAGTTACAGTTAATTCTTCCTCTTGTGCAAAAGCAAACGAGGGTAAGAATATTGAAGAGAGTAAGAGAAGAAAGGATATGTTTTTCATATTTATATATATATAGGTAATACTAAAATTTACATTATTAATCAAAACATTTCAAGAAAAAGTGATAGACTCCTTTGAATATATCCAAAGTCAGCTATCACTTATACTTTTAAACTCTTTTTAAGTTGTTAATTACCACTTCCACCTGAACCAGAGCTTCCTGAATCTGAGCTACCACCCTGCCCATTATCAGAAGAACCTCCCTGCCCATTATCACTATTAGCATTATCAATCTTTACTTGAGCATTACCAATTACCCTATCTATATTCTCTTTAGCCTTAAGAGGAACTTTCTCAGCGACATCTTTTAATTTTAATACGTGTTTCTCTTGTGCCTCTACTATTGTTTGAATCATTTCCATTTCTTTTTCTTGGTTTCTAGCAGCAATTTTCTCAGCAGTTGCTATATGTTTTTCATATTTTTCTTGTAACTTTTCAAGTGTTGCTTCATTACCATCCTCTGCTATTAAATCCATTTCTGCAACTCTTCTATCTGCAAACTCAATGGCTTTATCTAATTTAGCTTCATCATCAAAAGTAAGAGCCATATCTATGGTCTCATATACTGAGGTTAAGAAGTAAAAAGGACTCTCTGGAGATATTGGTACGCTTACTTCAACATCACCTGTAGGAGCAGGAGCGATTACTATATCTTCTTGGGCAAATACTACGGTAGGAATACATAGTAGTCCAAATACTAATATTGAAAGGTATACCTTCCTCATATTTAGTAATTATAAAAAGTTATTAATAATCCTAACACTCCTCTATACATATATCAATATATTGTGGTGTATAATCTCTGGTATGTTAAGCATTAAGAACCTTTGTATATCAAAGGGAGGAAACAAAATTTTAGAAAACATTAATCTTTTTCTAGCTAGAAATGAAAAGATAGGGCTAGTTGGTGTTAATGGTGCTGGTAAAAGTACCCTACTAAAGCTAATAGCAGGATTAGAGGAGCAAGATTTAGGTACAATATCTTTAAGTGGTACCTTTTCATATCTCTCTCAAGAAATTCATATGGAGATATTAGAAAGTATGAAGGAGGAACTAACCATAGGGGAGTATTTAATAATAGAGAGAGGGTTGAATGTAGAGGAATGGGAAATAAATAAGCTTCTCAACTATATGAATATGCAAGATAAAAATACAGATTCTTTACTCTCTCAACTTTCAGGTGGACAAAAGATTAAGGTTGAATTAATAAAGATACTTTTAGAACGAGCAGACCTTTTAATACTAGATGAACCTACTAACTTTTTAGATATACCTACTGCACAGTGGTTAATGTCTTTTTTAGTTAACTACCCTAAAGCAGTATTAGTGGTTTCTCACGATCTAAGGTTGATGAATAAGGGGATATCTAAGATATGGTATTTAAATGATATTAAACATAGTGTGGAAGTATACAAAGGTAACTATGATGCTTTTTTAAAACAGATAGCTCTTAAGGATGAGCTTCTAGTTAAGACTCTTAAAACACAAGAGAAAAAAGTTAAGAGAATGTTTGAATATGCTAAAACTCTTTCTTCAAGAGGTATGACTAAAGAGAAAATGAAAGGTGCTAAGAAATTAAAACAAGCTAGGAAAGAGAAAGAGAAAATGATTAATCTTTCTAAAGAATTAATTAAGAGTAAGAAAATGAAAATTAGTATACCTACTCCATATCACTGTAGTAGGAATATATTGGAGGTAGAGCACATTAAAAAGGAATATATAAAAGGAATACCAGTATTAAAAAGTGTTACCTTTGAAATGGAAAGGGGAGAGAAAATCTCTATCATTGGTAAAAATGGCGCAGGTAAGACTACCCTACTTAAGATATTAGCAGGTAGAATGAGACAAACCAAAGGTAAGTATAAATGGGGTAAGGGTGTTGTCATAGGGTACTACTCTCAAGAGTATGAGGATTTAGACTATGAAAAAACAGTATTAGAAAATATCTCAAGATTAGATTGGGGGGATATAGATAGGAGATCATTTTTGGGAAGATTTTTAATTACAGGAGATATGGTTGAACAAAAGATTAAGACCTTATCAGGTGGAGAGAAAACCAGATTAGCTCTAGCTAAACTTTTTGCAAGTAGGTCTAATGTATTACTTTTGGATGAGCCTACTACATACCTAGATCCTGATTCTCAAAAAATTCTACTATCCGCATTAAAAGAGTACAAAGGTACAGTACTAATAGTAAGTCATCAGCCAGATTTTGTAAGGGAGTTAAATATGGATAAAGTGTTACTAATGCCAGAGGAAAAGTATGCATACTTTAAAGAGGAATATATTGAGAGAGTTGGTATTTTATAGTTTGTTGCATACTTAATATATTTACAATATATTAAGATAATAATATCTAAATATTTTCATATGACTAAATACAACTATATTGTAGTTGGTGCTGGTCCTGCAGGTATGTTTGCATGCTATGAGATATTAAAGAAGAAGAAAACAAAAATCTTACTAATAGATATGGGTAAGAGGATAGAGAAAAGAAAACCTTCTGAGGTAATGATGGGTATAGGGGGAGCTGGTACCTACTCTGATGGTAAGCTTACTCTTACAGCTAACCTTTCTCATGAGAAAGCATTCCATTTAATTAGTAAATTTGAATATCAGAAAATATTAGATTACGTTGATACAGTCTTTAATGATTTTGGTATAGATTCAGAGTATTACCCTAAAGAGACTCTTCAGTTAAAAGAATTAATAGCAGAAGCGGAGGTTAATGATATTGAGTTAGTATTAAGGAAAGCAAGACATGTTGGTACAGATAAGCTAAAGATGTTTGTAAAGAAATTCCAAGATTACCTATTAGAAAATGGTGTAGAGATATTAGATGGTACTAAGGTAGAGGATATAATAGTAGAAGAAGGTAGTGTAAAGGGAGTAATTACAAGTGATGAGAAAAAGATATATGGTAAGAAAGTATTACTTACTCCAGGAAGGCTTAATGCTAGGTGGTTACAGAAATTAGCTGATAGGTATGATATTAAATATATATATGACAAGGTAGAGGTAGGAGTAAGAGTAGAATTTCCATCCTCCATTATGAAAAGACAGGCAGAGACTCTATATGAGACTGTATATAGGGTTAGAACTAAAACATACCAAGATATTGTAAGAACTTTTTGTAGTTGTCCTAATGGTTTAGTAGCTATAGAGGAGTATGAAAACTATGTATGTGTAAATGGGCATTCTAATTCTGATCATGCAAGTAAAAACTCTAACTTCGCATTCCTTTGTGAAGTTAATTTAAAAGAGCCTTTAGAAAATTCCATAGCGTATGCTAAATCTGTAGCAGAATTAGTATCACTTTTAGGAGGTGGTAAACCATTAATACAAAGTCTGTATGATTTAAGAGATGGAAGAAGGAGTACTTGGTCTAGATTGTCTAAATCTTTTGTAGAGCCATCATTAAAAGATGTAGTACCAGGGGACATATCAATGGGATTACCTCATAGGATTGTATTAAATATATTAGAAGGATTAGAGATATTAGATAAAGTAATGCCAGGCATTAATGGAGGTTCTACTCTACTGTATGCTCCAGAGGTTAAGTTTAGATCTTCTAAGATAGATACTAGTAAGGGGTTAGAAACATCTATAAGAAATCTTTATGTAGCAGGAGATGCAGCAGGACTCTCAGGTTCTATTACAGGGGCTGCGGTAACAGGAGTAATGGCAGGGGAAGGGATGGCTTAATACATATGATCAAAGATATCTCCGATATCTTTAACTACTACTATATCTTCAGGTATATCTGTTGGTAGATATCCTCCCCTATTAATATATACAAGATTTCTACATCCTAGATTGTAAGAGGGTAATATATCTGCATAGTAATCATCTCCTACTATTAGTGATTTAACAAAATCAAAGCGTAAATTTCTCTGCGAATATCTCCATGCTACTTCATCTTTTTTACTATTTATATCAGTTGTGTAGAAAGGTATATCAATTTCACTCCCATATTTACAAAGATATTGTTTTTTAATCTCTTTTACCTTTATCTCTGTCCAATCACTCTGAGCAATAGAGTGTGTGGAGATTCTTCTGTTTATATTTGAGAAAGTGTTAATAACTTCTAGAGTGTTGAGGAATAATTCGGGAGATTTTTTGTAGAAATCTTTAAAATATCTTTTGATAAAAACCTCTATACCTTCCTTCCTTTTAGTATATATCTCTTCTAAGCTGTTCTCTGTTACATACCTTTCTAAAGCACTTAATGTTATTACATCTACAAGTGTAGGATTCTCTTTTTCTTTGTGTATTTTAACAGCATTACTATATACTTCTTCGCCTAATTTATACCCATATGTGTTTAATTGCCAGGATATTAAGTTGCTCCCAGTAACTATTTCTTCTTTAAAGTATGAATCGGTATCTACCAATGTTCCATCTAAATCAAACACTATATCGTCAATACAGTTTTTCTCACAATAATGTGAGACTCTTTCTGTTCTTTCTTCTGTATTTTCTTTTTCCATATGGGGATTTTAACAAAATATTAATATAATAGATATGTTGAAATAAAGAGATATCTGTTTCAAGAAAGAATGGGAATAGAAGATTAATATCTGATTGGCTAGTTACTTTACCTCAAAATTAACAACAGCCTTATCGCTTGCTAAGAAGGTTCCTTCATAAGAGAATTCCTGTATAACTTGTGTACACATCTCATCTGCTCTTGGAACAGTAGTGGTAACAGTTATCGTTACTTGTTCTGGATAACTCTCTGCAACAGTAGTATATACACGGGCTTTATAGCATGGATTTGGTAAATTACCAGTTACAGTATATTCCCAATTATTTTCTGAGATATATTTACTCTCTAATTTAAAATCCCCTTGTGAAGTGGTTTGGGTAGTTTGCGTATCAGTATTGATACCATCTTCTTTTAGTACAAAACAACTACCTTGTGTCAAATATATACAAAGTATTACTCCCAATAGTACTAAGGTTAAAAGAAAGAGACATGCTTTTCTATTTATCATTTATTCCTGGTAGTGAGAGATTAAATATTGATAAGAACCAATCTACTCTCTCCATAATGAAGAGATCTATCTTGGTTAAAATCTCTAAAATTGTATCAAAAAAACCTTTCTTTTCAACACCCTCAAAGGCATCACCTAGTTCGGAATTCTCCACTCCAAGTACATCTTCCTGTTCATCAACAAAAAGTAATATCTGATTATCATTACTTTCTTCTTCAATACCAAGGACATTTTTTAATATTAATGTATTTTGTATCTCCTGTTCATCTATAGGAAGTGTTTCGGGAGTAATTAAATATGATACTACTGTAAATTCTTTAATTACGTTTGTACCATCTCCATCATTTGCTAATACTAGGGAAGTGTCTAAGAATGATATTTGAGCTAATCCAGCCTGTTTAGCTTTGAAATATACAGTACCAAATAGGCCGGTAGGTGCATTAAACCCAGGGCTTGGTAATCCTCCACTAAGTCGTGCATATCCTAATTCATTGTTCATTTCTTTCTGTAAAAATACAGTAGCAAATGAATCCTTAGTAGATATCTCTACTACCTCTAGTCTATTCTTATCAAACCCAATATCTGCTTGAATCGCATTAATAGGGACCTCTATACCAGTAAGTTGTATCTTAAGAGGAAAGATTTCTCCTACCTTGTATTGTGATTCACTTGGTATTACAAAGGATACTGTTTTAGGACTTGTAGGAGATATTGCTGATTGTAATACTTGGTATTCTATGATTACTGCAAAAATTGAAAGTAAGGAAGCTAGTAAGAGAAATAGTACATTTATTAATGCTGATCTAAGGTTTTTGGGATATCTAGCTAAAGCGTCTGTTACTGTACTCCTACATATATTACAATATTCTCCTACTCTTTTTACTCTACATGAGAAACATATTGAATACCTGGGATAGAAGAGCCACCAAATGAAAAAACCAATTGAAATGAATATACCAAGGAGAGCAAATATGTGCACAAGAAACCAAGAGAGGAGAATTAAAAGGAACAATTTTATTGCTGTACTAAGTATTTTTAATATAGACATCTGTTCCATTATTTACTATGATACAGAAGGATAGATAAATCTACAATATCACATTTAGTATCTTTATTTAGATCACATTTGAGTGAATCTAGCTCTTCACTTTCTGTTTTGTGTAATCTCCAGTACTCTCCCCACAGTTTTACAGCATTTACAAACTCATTTTCATCTATTCGGCTATTCATATTTAAATCAAAGTACTCTAAGAAGGGATACTCATATACAGTAGTTGTTGTAACTCTTGGTTTAGGTATGTACTTCTCTATACTCTCTTCTATAACAGGAGGTGGCGGTGGTTCGGGGATAGTACATGCAGTAAGGTCAAAGGAACAGCTATTATCACATAGTACATATTCTCCTCCATATCCTAGTAAAGAACAGGGGAAATCAACAAAAAGAAGTGGTTCACAATCCTCTCCTCTTTCAACTACTTCATTACCGCATATAGCGAGTTTAATATTTGCTTCTATTAAGTGAGTGGCTTCTCCTTGACTGTATACTTTAAAAATAGGTAAAAGGAAGAATGCTAAAAAGGGAATGATTATTAATCTTTTGTAGTCTTTGTTTAGAGTAAACCTCATTATTATGTTTAATCTTCATCTCTTTTCTTCAAATTTATATCTATATTAAGATATNNCTAGTATTTCCATAGGGAGATAGCTTTGTAATATACACCAGCAAGTACATTAGCAGGAGTAATCTCAAAATAAAGCTTTGAAGCAGCTGCTATTCCTATTGTAGTAACAGATCCATCGCCTTTATTACTTAATGGGAAAGCTTCTACATACGCAAAGTAATCACCAGGAATAGCATTAACAGGTACATCTAATGTTACATCCACTTGTTGTAGTTGACCAGGCTCTAAAGAAAATACATCGGGAGAGAATTTAAACCAATCTTTAGGTGGTTCTAATTCTGGCTGATCTTGATGATATGCAATTCCAATGGAATATTCTCCAGTTTCATCACCAGTATTAATAACGGAGATAGATGGCAATCTATATACAGAACCAGGTTTCAGTTCATCTTCTACAACAATCTTTCCTGTTCCAACACCCACTCCAATTGTCGCAAAAACATCAGTTATTGGTAATAAAAAGTAGTAATACTAACGGTAGGCAGATAACAAGGATTTTCTTCATTTATCAAGTTATTAATTTTTAGATTGTCTATTATACTACAAATTCTCTAGACGGCCACTGCTTGCACCATTACATTTACAGATTGTTCTGTATAATCAGTAGAACTTGAAGGAGTTGATATACCCAAATCTATGCTTTGAGTTCCACTAGCAGCAAGATTACTTTTTGCTAGTGAATAAGTTGTGGTCATTGGTGTATAATTTGTAGGATATGTACCACATGTTGCTAGGCAGTATTGATGAATATATTGATTTGATCCAATAGTGGCGGCTAATGTCCAAGAGGTGGTATTTTGTCCCTTGATATTTACATTAATTGGTACATTACCATTATTTGTAATAGTCTGAGTATCAGTAAGTGCCACGGTAGTATTTGTAGAACTAAGTGCTAATATCCCATATGTAATAGTACCATCACCAACAGTTAAAGAGATATTTTGTATTGTAACAGTAGCCGTAACAGTTCCCTCATTGGCTGCAAACACCTTACCACTATAGTAAAAAGCTAACATAAAAACAGATATTATTGGTATAACTAATAATTTCTTAAACATAATTAAGGGCACTTTAAATTATTTAACTCTTTTATAGTAACTTTTCATTAAAGATGTGTCAAGCAGTACAATGTCCTATAGGTATTACTTTTTACTATTACTTTTTCTCTCTTCATACTTGTATATTAATATTATCCATACACTACCTAACATAATCAAAACACCAGCAACAGAGATTACTGTATCAAAGTATAAATCACCCATATTAGCTATTGTACCTGCTAATATACTAAGAAGACCTGCACATACACTCATTATTAACTCATAAATACCATACTGTATTCCCTCTTTACCACCATCTATATTTAGTGCAAATAATTTTCTCCAATTAGTTACATTAAGAGATACACCGAGACCAAATATAAATTGAAGAATATAGTATTGAAATGGTGTTTCAATATATGGATAAAAAATATACGGTAATCCCATTAGCAAGACTCCAACAAAAAGTATAAGGATTTCATCTCTATCCTTTTTATACTTATCTGTAATTAACCCAATGGGTATTTGAAACGAAGCTCTTGTAAAGAAGTATATACTTGTACCTATTCCTAAAAACTTTAGAGTATCTATTCCTAATTTATCAGAGAGGTATATACCAGATAGTATGGATATTACAGTAAAGGAACCCCATGAGAATACATCTGAAAGACTTAGATAGAGAATTACTCTATTAAATCCTGTTAACTTTTTAACTATTTCTCTTAACATATCTAAGATATATTAACAGGTATCTTAGTTTTTGTCTTTACTCTTTTACCCAGTAATCTCTAATATTTGTATCTTCTGGTTCAAAAACCGCGATATCCATAACTATGTCTAACTCTTTAATATAGAATTGGTTAGGTTCTAGATTTGTAATTTCACTTCGATTCTCTATCCCAAAAACAATATGAGTATCTAGCTCTTGTGTATGTGCAGATCTTTTCCCCGGAGCAACGGTTACACCATAAAGAATTGAATGTATTGGAATATATGTTTTCTTATTTGATTTACTATGTTCCCAATATGTAACATGTCCTCCCTCAAAGATTACAGTAAATTTCCCCTCTTCTACTTTTACATCTATGGGTTCATTTCCAAGCTGTTTAATGTAATGTCTAATACTATCAAATTCAATGGGAACAATTTTTCTTGGATCAAGGAGAATGTCATTTCCTCTTGGAATCTCCTCCCATAGTATATTTTCATAGAGTTCTAAGAATTCCTTTTTTTTATCTTCTTCCTCCCTCTTATATTCACACATCCAGTCTTTAAGTTGTTTGTTATCTTTATGTCCTTGTATACTAGAATTCTCTTGTTCCATTATTCTGTTCTTTACTTCCTGAATTTGGATAATTTATTTTTAATACTCTATTCTCATTTATTAAGTAATGGGTATTCCAATCTATGCCTTCTAATGGTATTTCCTCATCTTTAAGAAGTTCGCATGTTATTTGAGTCTCAATCTTATTACATTGTTCCGGATCCATTATTGTAATACTTTTAGGATAGTAACAAAAATCATCTATATCAAAGTCGTAGTAGACATTTCCATTGTCATAATTTAATTGCATATATGTTAAGTCATGATTAATAGAGAATGGTTGTATTCCTAATTTTTGAATATATTCTGTTATATTTGGAAAACTATCGGGTAACTCAATTCTTGGGTCTATAAGGGGACGTAGATTCCCTAGATAATCACATTTCTCTTGATTTAATTTTACGCATCCCTCGTACATAGATAGTATTGGGTGTGTAATAAGTTTTTCAGTCATAATTAAGTCATTACAAATTAATACTGACTCATAGTGTCTTTATATGTTTACAATATTAAAATGAAATGTCAAATATATTCTTATTTTATTATAATACCACCACCTACTACACGATTATCTTTGTAAAATACTGCTGATTGACCCTTAGTTATTGCTCTTTGGGGCTTATCAAAAGTAACCTGTACTTTATTATTCTCTATAGGAAATATCTTACCTTTTGCTAATTTAGCAGTAGACCTTATCTTTATATCTACATTCAATGTATCTTTGAGTGAAGGTATGGATACCCAATTTAAATTAGAAGCTATTAATTCTGATTTATATAAATCATTATTAGAACCAAGTATTATTCTATTACTCTCTCCATCGATATCTATTACAAACATAGGTTTACCAGTTACTACACCTAATCCTCTTCTTTGTCCTATTGTATATTTAGAAATACCATCATGAATACCCAATACATTACCATTTATATCTACTATCTCTCCCTTTTGAATTGGAGTATCAGAGTATGTGTTAACAAATTTAAAATGATTATTGTTTTCTATAAAGCAGACCTCTTGGCTATCTGGTTTATTGGCTACCTTGAAACCTAGCTGTTTAGCAATATCTCTAATTTCTGTTTTTTTATAACTACCTAATGGAAATACAGTTCTACTTAATTGTTCTTGTGTTAGATTATAAAGGAAGTATGTCTGATCTTTACCTTCATCTTTAGCTTTTTTTAATATATATCTATCATTTTCTTTTTCAACTACAGCGTAATGTCCAGTAGCTATATACGCTATGTCTAACTCTTTGGCTTTATCCATTAGACCTTCAAACTTAACATACCTATTACAAGCTACACATGGGTTAGGTGTTCTGCCTGTTTTATACTCTGAGATGAAATAGTTAACTACATACTTTTTAAAATCATCTTGCATATCAAAGATATTNNATGGAAGGGAATATCTAAGGTATTTGCTACTCTTTTTGCATCTTTAATATTGGAAACATATTTATTATGGTTTTCATCAAACCAAAGTTTCATAGTACATCCCATTACCTCATACCCTTGTTTTTTAAGTATATATGCAGATACAGAGCTATCTACTCCACCACTCATACCTAGCAATACTTTACCTTTACGTTTCATTCTTCTTTCTGTAATCATCTATAGCGGCTTTAATACCAGCTTCTGCTAGATTAGAGCAGTGCATTTTAATAGGGGGTAGGCCATCTAAAGCTTCTGCTACCTCCCTATTAGTAATCTTTAGTGCTTCATCTAATGTTTGACCTTTTACTAACTCGGTTACCATACTACTAGTAGCTACTGCTGCTCCACATCCAAATGTTTGGAATTTTATGTCCGTTATCTTGTCATCTTTTACCTTAATATACATTCTCATAATGTCTCCACATCTAGGGTT
>DCUE01000047.1:854-13945 GCA_002328465.1 Candidatus Dojkabacteria bacterium UBA2222 | reverse complement strand
GAAGAGGTAGGTAAGACATTAGATTCTGTAAGTTTAACTGATTTGGGTGGAGCTAAGAAGATTATTGTTAATAAAGAAGAAACTGTAATTGTTGAAGGTTCTGGAAATAAATCCGATATTAAGAAAAGAGTAAGTGAAATTAAGACACAGATTGAGAAGAGTACCTCTGATTATGATAAGGAGAAATTACAAGAGAGATTAGCAAAACTTTCTGGTGGTGTTGCAGTGATAAAGATTGGAGCAGCATCTGAGGTAGAAGCTAAAGAGAAGAAACAGAGAGTTGAAGATGCTATAAATGCTACTCGTGCAGCTATTGAAGAGGGTGTGGTTGCTGGAGGAGGTTTAGCATATCATAATGCTAAGTCTGTATTAGAAGGAGTTGAATTCGATGATGCAGATGAACAGTTAGGTTTAGAAATTCTTAAGAGCGTACTAAGTGAGCCATTAAAACAGATTGCAAAAAATGCAGGACAAGATGGAGCTGTAGTAGCATCTCAATGTCATGGCAATATTGGTTACAATGCTAAAACAGATAAATATGTGGATATGCTCAAGGATGGGATAATCGACCCTGTTAAAGTAACTAGATTGGCTTTAGTAAACGCAGCATCTGTAGCAACAATGTTGATTACAACTGAGGCCGTAGTTGCAGAAATTCCAGAAGAGAAGAGTACTCCTAACCCTATGTCGGGAGGAATGGATGGGATGATGTAATCAATGTGTAAAAGTGTTTTAGAAAAGGAGGCCTAAGGTCTCCTTTTTTAATATCGAATTTCCTGTGCTAATACCTTGCCAAGGATATTCAAATTTTTATTCCCTTTATATTTGTCTACAATTAAATTACAACTTTCTCTTCTTAAAACTAAGTCATCCTTTTGAAGTAGGCATTTTGTTGAAATATATACAATACCTCCTTGTTTAAGATTCTCTATTCCACTAGTTATGAGGGAGGAATCTATTGCTATTGATAGTCTATCTCTTTTGATAATCCACTCGGGACAAATATAGAAGTAGTTTGTTTGGTTTGCATCGAATTTGTTTGAAAAAGGATAGTGTAGGAATAGGGGGATTTTGTATTCTAGCTGATGGTATCTTTGAGGAACATGTTTTTCCAATAGTTGGGATTCGGAAACTTTCAAAGCAGAGGATAAAGGGAGTAATTTTTTAAGTGGTGAGCTTTCTGATCTTTCGTATCGAGATATCATCTCCCAGCTTATTCCAATTTTATCCGCTAGTTGTTGTTGAGTTAAATTTGCTCTTCTTCTGTATTTACGTATATTCTCCCCTATATAGTTATATTGCATGTTTAAGGATTGTAATGGGCAGAGAAATGAAAATGTATAGAATTAGATTTCTTATCTATGAAATTACAGATATCCAGTTATCTTTTAGCCATACCTTCGAATCATCATGTATCTTGCCTAATCCTCTTGTTTTTAACTCCTTTTTAACAACGCCTCCTTGGTGTGGATATTTAAATTTCTTCTCTAATGGAGAACTGAATCCATGGGTATAATGACATAACTCATGGGCTATTGTTGATTTAATTACATACTCTGGAACAAAATCATAAGTGAAATATCTTGTTATATTTATTAATGATACTGAAGGATTTTCAAAAAGATCCTTTGAAAGTTTGTATCTTTTAATATATCTATTAAAAGTATCTTCATCTTTAATCAACCTAATACTTCCTAATTGCCTCTTAGAGTGCTTCCCATACTTGATTGTAACAAGGTTAAGTCTTGAAACATCACAGAAGTGATTCTCCCAGATATCGTATAGTAAATTTTCTAAAAAACTGTTATCTCTCATACTAGTTACATGATATTATAGATTTAGGATGAACAGTATTATACAAAATAAAGGTAAGACTTTGTTGCAAGTTATCAAATTTTTTTACGGAAGATACACAAAGGATGTCTTAATAAGGGATTTTCTCTTTATCATTGTTACTATTTCGGAGATGGTTGGAATTACTGTTGCTGGTAGATTCTTAGATGCAACGGTAAAAGTTATAAGGGACTCTAATGGATTTAATATATATGAATATATTGCAACAGATTCGTTCTACTTTTTATGTATTTCTTTGTTACTTTGGATTTTTGTTTCAATAGGAACAAAGATTCGAATTAATTTGGCAAATAATATCTCAGATAAGGTATGGAGAGATACAAATTCGGAGGTTTTAGGAAAAATATCAGTCTCAAATCTTCAAGACATAGAGAAACCCATATTACAAAATCTCATTGAATATATCCCTGGATATTCTATAGGAAATCTAATTAATTCTTACCAATCTTTCTCCGCCATAGTTTATCAGCTTACCAGAGGTATTGCAGCATTAATAATCCTCTCTTCCCACTTGGGTTGGTCAGTGCTAATCTTAGCTATTTTTGTTCTCCCAGAGGTATTACTTTGTCATTTTAATAGGAAATTAATCCAGATATATGATGACAAGCAAATGGGGATATTAAAGCTTACAAACTATATCTACTACACATTAGGAATGGATATAAGGAATTTTAATGAGCTTAGGGTTGATAATACATACGATTTTCTTAAAAAGAGATTTGTTACAGCAAAGGATAAATATTTGAAAGGACTTTTTCATAAGAGGAAACACTTTACCATCGATGAAATCTTTGGTTCTGTAACCGGCCAGTTATTTAAATACGCGTATTTGGTATATCTGCTTGCATATACAATTAAAAATAAGATATCAATAGGTAATTTTAGTGCTCTATTTAATTATGTAGATGTAGTGTACACATCTGCGTTCCATGTATTTAATACATTTGCGCTCTTGGATAACTATCTTTCCTATGCATCTAAATACTTTGATTTTATTAATCATCCGGGTTTTGGTGATATCAATCACGGATATGTAAAACTTCCAAGAAAAACACCAAGTCTAGAATTTTTAAAATTAGATTTCGCTTATCCGGATGAGCCAGAGAAAAAAATATTAGAAGATATTTCTCTTAAAATAGATCCGGGCTCTAGAGTTGCATTTTTTGGAGGTGATGGATCTGGTAAAAGTAGTCTCATTAAAATTCTCTCAGGTTTATATGAAGTAACATCAGGAGACTATCTAATTGGTGGATACTCTATTAGAGAATTAGATAGGGGAGAATTAAAAAAGAAAATAGCAGTTACATTCCAAAACTTTGTTAACTATAGTTTTAGTATAAGGGAGAATATAACTCTAACTGGTGAGAAAGACAGTATTGATAAAGAGTTGTATAACAAGGTTATCAAGATATGTGAGATAGATAAGTTTATGAAAAAAGAGAATATTACAGATACTCTTAAATTGGGTAAGTATTTAGATGGTAAGGAACTATCACCTGGATATTGGCAGAGACTAGCTATTGCAAGAATGCTATATAGAAATAGAGAAATCTTCATTCTTGATGAACCATTCACATTTATAGATGCTCCTTCAAGAGAGAAGATTATTAAAGAGATTTTTAAATTTGCTGGACCTAATAAAACAGTAATTCTAATAACTAGAGATACTGACCTCTTAGATAGGTTTGATAAGATTTTTGTTTTTGACAGCGGTCATATAGTTGAGAGTGGAGATTGGAGAACCTTAATTAGAAAGAAAGGGAAATTCTATAAAGAGGTTAAATATAATCAGTAATGTGAATATCACTATCGGATTCAGGAATTTGAAATAAATCTTCGATATCTTATTTATTGACTTAAATTTTGTCTAAATATATAATTGCTCTATATATTGTGGTGTAGGCTTTTTATTACATATCAAGTAGAGAGTAATTACAGGATACCCACAGGACCTATATGTAATCAACAAAGGGGTTATGTTGGTTGAAGGTCTGCCCATCTAACAACATAGATCTCTGATTAAAATAAATTTATACTATTTATTTAAATGAGGGGATTTTATAAGAGATCTTTATACAAGATTTTTGTATCTTTGTTCATCATTTTCTATTCATTTGTTCCTCCGGCATTGGCAATTGACGAGTTTATAGACTCTATACCTCAGGAAGGAACTGAAACAGTGGATATCGTTGAAGAGGGAGAAGAATCCCCCCCAATTGTATCAGAGAAAACAGAAGAGACACCAATCATCATTATAGAAGAGAGTGAAGTAATCGAGGAAATGGTTCTTGAAGATTCCCAAGCTGTTGAAGAGCAACCTCCTCTGTTAGAAACAGAGGTAGTAGAAGTAAATAGCTGTTTGGAGAATTTGCTTAATCCAACAATTGAGACTAACAAGGATGATTACTATCCAACAGAGGTAGTAGTTCTATCCGGTAGTGGATTCTTACCTATTACTCAATATCTTTTTGTTCTTTATTCGAATAATATTCCAGAGACATATTTTGAAACTGAAATATTCACTGATGAAAATGGCAGTTTTGAATATAGTTATCAGTTAGATGGTGTATTTAGACCTCTTTACTTCATAGAAATATACAATTTAGAAGGGAATTTGATTAGCACATATAGTTTTACGGATTCAGAACCAATAAGAGTGTATGAGTGTGTAAATGATTTACAGGGGGCAAACGATGAACCAGGCCAGAAGGATTTAAACCAGATGTGCATAGATGATTCTGAGGAAACAAGTGGGAGTAAGTTATATGTAACATGGAACTGGGATGATACTGCATGGTCAGGAACTAATACAGGTGATGCGTGTAGCTTATTTGATACTGATGGAGATGGATATGCGAACTACTCTTTATGTGTTGTAGTTGATGGGGATCCTGCATCTTACAAAACAACGGCACTATATTCTTGTGGCGATGCAAGTAGTAACAAATGTACAAATCCAATTACCCTAATGGGAATAGTTGGTAGTACTGTATGTAGTGCACAAGTCAAAGATAATACTGACCCATTCTCTGGACCAGCTACTAAGGACAAGGGAAATAATTATCCATACGATACTGTTGCTATGTGTACGATAGATTTGGCAGATATAGGAAGTGGTCTGAATGCAGAGTTAATTGATGTGTGTTCATATCCTTCCAACCAACCAAATTCGGATCCTTCCGATTGTATTAAGTATGCTCCAAGAATGGGTAAATTAGAGATAGTTAAGGAAATAGTTCCAACTACTGATACTGGACTTTTTAATCTCTTAATCGAAGGAGAGGTCTCTGTAGAGAATGTTGGTAATGGAGGAACGACAGGAGAAAGATCTTTAAGAATCGGAACATATATCGTATCCGAAACTGCAGGAACAGGAACATCTCTTTCAAACTATAATTCTTCTATTGAGTGTAAAAATTTAAATGGAACAGGTAGCATTGTTGCATCTAGTCAAACTACTTCTGTTTCTGTTACAGTCGGAGAGGATGATGACATTATATGTAGAATAATAAATACTAGGAATACAGGGACATTGACTGTAAATAAGGTGACATATCCAAGTGGTGATTTAGCGGAGTTCTCAATTACAGCAAGTAGTTCTGATGGTGGAATAATATCTGGGAGCTCTAATGGAGTGGTAACTGATGCTAATGATTATATTTATACCGTAAGTGTAGGAACATACTCAGTTGCTGAGACAGTCCCAACCGGTTGGCATCTAGATTCTAATTCTTGCACAAATATATATATAGGGCCGGGAGCCAATGAATCTTGTACTATTACTAATACAAAGTACGGTTCAATATCTGGCTATAAATTAAATGATTTAGATGGAGAGGCAAGTACAACAAATGACAGAATCGCAATTGAAGGTTGGACAATAGAGCTATACAAACATATTTCAGGAGATACATATGAGAAGGTGGATGAAACAGAGACAGATTCTCTCGGGAAGTTCTTTTTTGAAGGACTTCTACCTGGGCAGTATCAATTGAGAGAAGTATTACAGATAGGGTGGATACAACTCTCAGGATTAACCATTGATGTTACTCTTACTGCAGGGGAGGAAGATATAAACAACAATTTTATTAATATAAAATTAGGAGAAATACAGATTTGTAAATATGAAGATATTAATGGAGATGGGAACAAAGATAGTGGAGATTTTGGGTTAAAAGATATTCCATTAATACTATCTAAATACATAGGAGAGACATGGGTGCCACAGTCTACCGTAGAAACAGGAGAGAATGGTTGTTATACATTCTTAAGGTTGTATCCAGGGACATATCGGGTTACAGAGGATTATACTCAAGCAATACTTCAAGATTACTATCCATCAAATGGAGTTGCATACAAGGACTTCACAATTTCAGGAAATCAAGCTAGTTGGGATTTCTTCAATGCGAAGTATAGGACAATATCAGGACAGAAATACGAGGATTTAAATGGCAATGGAATAAAAGATGGAGGAGAGCCAGGCCTTTCTGGTTGGACAATATATATGGATGAGAACTTTAATGGAGTATACAATGTCGGAGAGGCAATCAGAACGACAGATAGTTCCGGTTATTACGAGTTCAGTCATCTTGTTTCAGATTCGTATAAAATAGGAGAAGTTCTTCAGGCGAATTGGACACAAACAGCTCCAACTCTTGGATATCACAATGTTGATGTGCACGACGCGTATACAGCAACAAATATAGATTTTGGTAATTTCGCATATGTGACTATTAATGTTACAAAGAACGTTGTAAATCCTGATGATGTAGATATCGCAGATACACATGAATTTACGGCAACACTAAATGGAGGAAATTCAAAAGTAATTGCAGAGGGAACAACTGCAAGTTATACAGTTACAAATAGTGGCCCTTATACTATATCGGAAGTAGCAGATCAGAATTATGATTTCCTTGGATGTGAATTACCAACGATTGGTGTAGCAACAGGCTTTTATGTACAGAGTGGAGCCACATATAGTGCCGTTTGTACGAATAGACAGAAAAAAGCTACCTTGATTTTAGAAAAGACCGTGATAAATGATGATGGAGGGCAAAAAACTGCTGAAGATTTTAATGTATATACAGATAAGGAATCAGTGAAATGGGGAACAAATAGTTTGAATCCAGATACCTATTTATTATCAGAAGAAGAAATAAAGGGATATACTGCTTCGCTTTGGGGTGGGGATTGTACATCAGATGGTTCTGTCACATTAACGCCAGGACAAACGAAAACATGTACAATAACAAATGATGATCAACCGGGGACTATCATAATCATGAAAGATGTTCTTGGAATAGAAGGTGAAGATATATATTCTAATGATTCTTTTGAAGTAGAATTAGAAGATAAATTACTAGCTTCACAATATATTAGAGATTCAGAAGAGAATCCTCTTTATGCAACATTTGGTTTGTTAAGTGCAGGATACTATTCACCTACAGAAGTAGATATACCAGATGGATATCAGTTCAATGGTTGCTATCCATTAGTTCCAACACAAGATACACTATCTAGATTAGTGGAGAATCATAATGGAGGAACATTCCTTGGTAATGGAGAGACACTTACATTCATATGTGAGAATCAAGTCATACAACCAATATTAGAAATTACCAAATTAAATGATAAAGGATTGTTAGGAATCTATGTAGGAGATATTGTTACATATACGATTAAAGTAAAAGCACCATTTGACGAAATTGATGGTACTTACTATATCAAAGATGTAACAGTAATAGATATTCTCCCAGAAGGATTCGAATATATATCTGGAAGTTGGACAGGGACAACATCAGAGCCAGTATATAAATCTCCAGGTGAATGGTATCTTGGTCATATGAAAGAGGGCGATGAAAGGACGTTAACATATAGGGCAGTTGTTTCTAGTACACAAGATGCTGGATTGTATAAAGATATTGTATATACATACGGTACCTCTATCTTGTCTAGTGAAGATGGAGATGTACTTGGACTTGGTATTGGTTCGGGAGATCCTAGTACAAACTTAATTACAACCCACTTCGTAGGTACTCAGGTACTAGTTATCGAAGATCCTGAATTAGAAGAAGGAGAGGTATTAGGAGCTTTAATAGAGTTGCCTGCAACAGGAGCAGAAACATATATAACATTAGGAGCAATAATATCAATGATATTAGGATTCATACTCTTAGTATTTAATCCGAAAGGAAAAATGAGAAATCTCTTTATTACTGGAGTATTACTACTAGGTATTTTTACAGTAGTAAAACCAACAGAGATATACGCAATTGTTCCGAAAGTAGAGGTACAGATAGAACAACCGGCATCACCAACAAAAAAAGATGTTTTTAAGATTGCTTTTGTGGCATCGGATACTGGTAGAAGAGATATAAAAGTACAGTGCTACGTTAATGGAGTGTCATTTGGTCCAGAGTACTTAGCGAACAGTGGAAACTGTGAAGTTACTCCATCAATAATTACTGCAAGTGGAACCTACGAATTCTATGTAAAAGTAACGGCAGATTCTGATGTTAAAACATCCGAATCTGTGTTTGTAGAGGTGAAATTAGAGAAACCACTTCCAGTAGTTAACTACTCAAAAACAGAAGGAACATGCTCATATACACTTACCTTTAAAACTTCTAATGATGGAAGAACTTCTAAAGTACAGATATTTAGATCATCTACTCAACCATTCACTGCGAATGCTTCAACAATGATTGATCAGATATCAGTATCTCCAAATGAAAGTGTTACATATGTAGACAATCCTGTCCCAAACTGTTCTACAGAGTACTTCTATGCTGTAAGAGCGTTGGACAGTATTGGAAATGCTTCAACATTTACGACAGATAATATTGTAAAAATTGTATATACATATACACCATCGACCGAAACAGAAGGAACAACCGATGGAACCGGTGAAGTAGCTGGTGAGGAGATTAATATAGATGAAGATGGAACAGGAGGAAATGGTGAGGAGGAAGAAGAGGGTGATGACAACGGAGAGGTGAAAGGAGAAGAGGATGAGGAGAGTGTTGAAAACGAGAAGGATTCTTTCTGGAATAAATACAGATATGTCCTTTTAGCTATTGGAGTAGCAGTATTAGGTGGTATAGGATACATATATGTCAGAAGAAAAAAGTAAATCAAAAGTAGGATACTCTAAGTACTTAGGTATCCTACTTCTCTTCGTTGGATTTGGAGTTTTGTTTTTCACATACCAACCAGTAATCTGGTCTTACTTCGACTATTACATTGCTCCCAAACCAATTGAAAAGATAAAGGTTGAAATAGTAAAAGAAGAAGATGAGATTACTACTGAAATAAAGAAAGACACGGAAGTAGTATTTGTTGATAAAGATTTTGGTCTATATATCCCTAAAATTAAAGCAAATGCAAAGGTAATTAAGAATGTAGACCCATATAATTTTGATGAATACAGGAAGGCATTAATATATGGGGTCGTACATGCAAAGGGAACAGCTTTACCAAACGAAGTAGGAAATGCATTCCTCTTTGCTCACTCTACAGTGAACTTCTATGAGAGAAGAGAATACAATGTCTACTTTTATCTTCTAGGAGAATTAGAAAAAGATGATCCAATATATGTCAGTTATGCAGAGGAGATATATAAATACAAAGTTTTAGAACTTAAAATAGCAAATCCAAGTGAAGTACAATATCTAGGACAATATATGAAAGAGGATACTCTTACATTAATGACATGTTGGCCAGTAGGTTCTAATGTTAAAAGAGCTATTGTAATTGCAGTTAGAGATTTAGAGTAAAAAAATATTAGAATATCCTGTAAAATACATAGCAATATATTTTTACATATACAAATATGACAATATTAGACGGTAAACAAACAGCATTAAAAATATCAGAAAAAATACAAAAGGAGATACAAAGTATATCTGCTTTAGGAAAAAGATTCCCACGTTTAGACATTGTTCTTGTTGGAAATGATTTCGGAAGTCGAAAATATGTAGAAATGAAATCCAAAAAAGCACAAGAGTTAGGTATACAGTGTCATATTCATAGCTTTAGTGAAGATGTATTAGAGGAAGAAATCATTACGCTAATTGAGCAACTAAATACCGATACCCAAGTAGATGGCATTATGGTTCAATTACCATTACCAAAACACATTACAGAGAGCAACATATTAGAAAATATTTTCCCTCAAAAAGATGTTGATGGTTTAACCTCAATTAATTTAGGAAAACTTCTTAAAAATGATCCAACAGCAATAGCTCCAGCTACTGCCAAAGGAATTTTAGAATTACTCAAGGAGTACAAAATAGAGATAGCGGGGAAGAGAGCTGTAGTAATTGGAAGAAGTGATATTGTTGGATTACCAACAGCCGCTATACTACAAAATGAAAATTCCACAGTAACCATATGTCATTCTCATACACATAATCTAAAAGAGGTATGTAAAGAATCGGATATTTTAGTTGTAGGTATAGGGAAACCAGAATATATAGATATTGAGTATATAAAAGAGGGTAGTGTTGTAATAGATGTGGGAACAAATAAAAATGAGGAAGGGAAATTAGTTGGAGATGTAAATTTCGAGAGTGTAAAAGATACTGTCTCATATATTACTCCAGTACCTGGTGGTGTAGGTCCAATGACTATTGTTTGTTTACTTAGTAATTTAATTGAGGCATACAAAAAGAATGTATAAAGAGGATATCATTTTTAAATATATCAATGAGGAAGCTAAAAGGCAGAAAGAAGGAATAGAGTTAATAGCTTCCGAAAACTATGTTAGTGAGAATGTTCTCAAGGCTATGGGAAGTATATTAACTAATAAATACTCTGAAGGATATCCTGATAAAAGATACTACGGTGGAAATGAATATATAGATGAGATAGAGAAAGAGTGTATATCTAGAGCCAAGGAGGTATTTGGTGCACAACATGTTAATGTACAACCGTACTCTGGTTCGCCTGCTAATCTAGCTGTACATCTCGCATTCTTAAATCCAGGAGATAAAACAATGGGTATGGATCTTTCTGCGGGTGGCCACTTAACACACGGCTTTAAAGTCTCTATTAGTGGTAAGTATTTTGATTCTGTAAGTTACGGTGTAGATGAGAATGGGTATATTAATTATGATGATGTTCGTAAGATTGCATTAGAACATAGACCTAAATTAATATGGAGTGGGTTTAGTGCATATTCAAGAATAATTGATTGGAAAGAGTTTAGAAAGATAGCGGATGAAGTAGGTGCAATACTAGTAGCAGATATTGCTCATGTTGCTGGATTGATTGTAGCTGGACAGTATCCATCTCCAATTGGTATCGCTGATGTTGTTACAACAACCACACATAAAACTTTGAGAGGTCCAAGAGGGGCAATGATTATGTGTAATGGGATATATGGAGAGATAATAGATAAAGCTGTGTTCCCTGGACTTCAAGGGGGTCCACACAACCATACAACAGCAGGTATAGCAGTTGCATTGGAGGAAGCGAAGAGTGAAGAGTTTAAAGAATATTCAAGACAGATTGTTCTTAATGCAAGAGCTCTCGCTAAAGCTTTGACTGATAAAGGTTTTGATATTGTATCTGGTGGTACAGACAACCATCTATTCTTAGTGGATACAGTTAAGAGTGTAAATATGAGTGGTAAAGAGGTCTCTGATATCTTAGAAAGTGTGAATATTACTCTTAACAAAAATAGTATACCCCATGATGAGAGAAAACCTTGGGATCCATCGGGTGTTAGAATTGGAACACCAGCTATTACAACAAGGGGTATGAGAGAGAAAGAGATGGAAAAGATTGCTGAATATATTGATAGGGCATTAAAAGATACTTCTGAATCTAATATTAAATTAATTAAGGATGAAGTTAAGGAATTTGCTAAAGATTTCCCGATACCTGGAATAGATAAATTGTAACTCAATATACATGAAAGGAACCTTTAGAAAGGATTTACAGATAGCTAGTCTGAAATCTGAATCACTCTGGAACAAGTTTAATGTTCATACTCTTTTACAGAACCCTAATCAGAAACAACCCTCCATTAATGCATACCTTGGTGCAAGATATAGTAGGTCTGCAGATTCTATAGTAGATATTGCAAAAGAAATTATAGATAACAATACAGATGCTGCTCAAAGATTAGAATCTATATTTCATGGATATGGGCATAAATCAGTCGGTGATATGGCAGATCTTTTTGTATGTATAGAGAATATCCCAATGTTTACGGCAATGAAAATCTTCTATATGAATTCCGTCATATCTGGTCAAGAGAGATCTACTAGATATCAGAATTTTGAAAGTCCTGAATTTATTAGAATTCCTAAAGAGGTATGTGAAGATATCGATATTCGTAATGAGTATGAAAAGATATTACAAAAGGAGATGGATGACTATACTAGGTTACTTAAGAAAACGAAAGAAGAGTTAAAAAAACATTTCAAGATAGATGAAGAGAAGAAAGATGAGAGATCTGCATGGCAATCAAGAAGTTTCGATACTGCTAGATATCTGTTACCATATGGATTACAAACTAGTATGGCAGCAGTAATGTCAGCAAGGAATTGGTCTGAATTAATATCTTACCTTAATGCAAGTGATAGTGTAGTTGAGAATGAGGTAGGCAATTTGTTATACAACCTTTTGGGAGAATCCAAGATAGAAATACCGGAATATATTAAAGAGGCAGATGGGTTAATAAGGCATACGGATGCAAATTGTTGTAGAAGAAATTCCACAAAGGAAGTTTTAGAATATATTAAGGGTAGCATTTTGGAACAGAGAGAGTATGAGAATATGGGTTGTGAATGTGATTCTTGTTCTGCAAATTACAATACTAATATGGTAGAAGACTTAGTTACTCACTATGAATTACTTCTGAATCCTCTTGGTAGTAATCAAGAGTTAGAGTTTGACACAGAGGATGAGAGAGTTCTTGGAGAAATTCTTTTTGAAAATCACAACCATCATAATTTAATCGGAAATTTGGGACAATCAGGATCAATAAAGATTGAGGGAATGGCTACATTAGGAACTCTGAAAGATTTAAATAGGCATAGAAGTCTAGAAAGATATATTCCTCTTTTTCATGATGAGGTAGATATTGATAATGAGTTGGAGAGAGAGAGTAAGGATTGTTTCTTCATATGTAACTATCTTGAGATAAAGGAAATGGATTCTCTTAGAAAAGAGTATGAGAAATGTTTGATTGAAACATACGAAATGATAAAGAAATGGAGAAAGGT
>DCUE01000047.1:0-820 GCA_002328465.1 Candidatus Dojkabacteria bacterium UBA2222 | reverse complement strand
AGAGTAAAAAGAGGAGGCCATATTGCATATAGAAGTTTGGTGTATAAATGGTTAGAGCTATTAAATTCACTTGATGGTATATGGTATCCTTTACTTAAGAGTATTGAGAAACCAGATCCTCAATCTAAGGAGCAATTTGTAGATAGGAGTTAAATTAAGAAGTCTAGATATGATACTTGCAGACAAGAGCATTAAAGAAAAATTAATTAGTGGAGAGATAAGTATAGAGCCATTTTCGAATGAATTTGTACAGCCTGCTTCATATGATCTTCATTTAGATACGAGTATACTGATATTTAATACTGAGAAGCATGATTTAATAGATGTTAAAAAACCAATAGATGATTTAATGTTGAAAATAGAGATTGAAGAAGAGAAAGGATATGTTCTTAAGCCGGGGCAATTTATTCTCGCAAATGTTGTGGAAATTACAGGGGTAGATTCTAGACATGTCGGTAGGTTAGAGGGTAAGAGTTCTTTAGCTAGGATGGGATTAATAATACACGCTACTGCAGGGTTTCTTGATCCTGGAAACAAATTGAGATTAACATTGGAAATCGCAAACCTCTCACCGTTACCAATTCGAATATATGCAGGTATGAAGATTGCACAACTGGCATTCGAGGAATTAGATACTAATTGTGAAAGACCGTATGGAAGTAGTGGATTAAATAGCAAGTATAAGGGGGATATGACTGTACAGGCTAGTAAGATGTGGAAGAATTTCTAAATTAGAGTAACCTAAATATATGTTTAACGATATTAGAAAAGAGTTCCCTATTTTAAAAAGTAAGCCTTTTGATAGGGGGCTTGTATATCT
>DCUE01000060.1 GCA_002328465.1 Candidatus Dojkabacteria bacterium UBA2222 | reverse complement strand
GGATTAATGAAGAAACAGGAATTCCTAGACTATCTCGAAGAGGAGATTCGTTTAAAAAAACATAGATAAATTAATCAATATATTTTTAATAAATGGATTTAAACAATCAAAGGGAGAAGAAAGATTTTGGAACTAGAATAAATGAGTGGATTAGGGTACCAAAGGTATTTCTAATTGACAAAGATGGAAAGAATGTAGGAGAAATAGATACAAATGTAGCTAGAGAAATGGCAACAGAAGCTGGTTTGGATTTGGTAGAAGTAAGCCCTAACGCTCGACCACCTGTATGTAGAATTATGGATTTCTCTAAATATGTGTATGAACAGAAAAAGAAATTAAGGAAAAACAAGGCAGGAAAGGTTAAAGATTTAAAAGAATTTAGATTTAGTCCTGTAATAGATATAGGAGATCTGAATACAAGAGTAAGAAGAGCAAAGGAGTTCTTGGAAAAGGGCCACCCTGTGAAGATAACTGCTCAAAAAAGAGGGAGACAACCGTATGAACAGATGAAAGAGGTCTTTAATGAGATATTGACTAATTTTACCGAATATAGTAGTATCGAACCCGAGCCAAAGAGTGAATTTAATAGTATTTCAATCACTTTTAAGAAGAATGTCACGTCAAAAAACAAACAAAACAGCAATAAAGAGAATCAAGCTATCCAACCCAAAGGGGAACAGGAAAGCAAAGATGATGTACAAACAAAGTCATCAGGGTCATCTGAAGACAAAAAAGTCTAGGAGAGCTAAAAGAAGACAGAGTGATGATGGAATAGTATATAAAGCACTTGAGAAGAAATTAAAAAGAAAAATAGTTAATTTAGGTTAAACAGAGATGAGAGTAAAAGGTGGAACAGTTAGAAAAAGAAGACATAACAAGATAATAGCCAAGACCAAAGGCTATCGAATGACAAAGAGTAAGCTGTATAAGGTTGCTCATGAGGCATATATGCACGCTGGTCAATATTCATATAACGATAGAAGAAAGAGGGCTGCTCAGTTCAGGAATCTCTGGATAACAAGATTAAATGCTGCATGTAAATTGAATGGTATTCAATACAAAGATTTTATTGCTGGTTTGAAGAAAAAGAATAGTGAGTTAAATAGAAAGGTTTTGTCTGATATTGCAATAAATAACCCAGAAGTTTTTTCCTTTATTGTAAAATCTCTGTAGAGTCATTTGCTTTTGTTAATTAGGACTCTACAAGGAGTCCTTTTTTTTGTATTAATTTACTCTTTAAAATATAATATTGTATACTTCAAGATAACATCATACACTTTAAATATGTTAAATGAGCTAGATAAAATAAAAGAAGATATTCAGAAAGATATTACTTCCCTATCAATTCTACAAATAAAGGGGAAATATCTTTCTAAGAATGGGGTTCTAGCAGTAATGTTTAAAAATATAAAAAATATAAAGGCAGATCAAAAATCCGAATATGGGAAAACCTTAAACGAATTAAAGACATATCTTGAAGATAGAATTGATGAGGAACAGGGTAAAATCAAGATTGAAAATAGCAATAGGAAGATAGACCCAACTGCGCCATTTGATGTTAATACTTCAAAAGACAAAAGGCCTCATATACTAGATTTAAAGGGGTCCTCCCATCCTCTAATGCAAGAGTTAGAGAAAATGTTAGATATTTTCCAAAGAATGGGTTTCGATATATTAGAGAGTAGGCAAATTGATGACGATTTCCATATGTTTGAGAGTCTGAATTTTCCTAAGGGTCATCCTGCTCGAGATATGTATGATACATTCTGGACCGATGACGGCTTCGTCTTGCCAGCACATACCTCTACAATGCAAAATAGGGCACTAAGGAGATTAGGGCCTCCCCCTATTAGGGTAGTGCTTCCTGGTAGGTGCTTTAGAAATGAGGCAACTGATGCTAGTCATGAGCATACTTTCTATCAAATAGAGGGGATATATGTTGACGAAGGGATATCAATGGGACATATGCAAGCAACAATTAAGGAGTATCTTGAACAGTACTTGGAGAAGGATTTAGAGATAAAGATGCAACCAGCTTACTTCCCATTCACAGAACCAGATGTTGAGTTCGTAATTAGTTGCCCATTCTGTAATAAGGTGGGATGTACTACTTGTGGGAATAGTGGATGGATAGAATTAATGGGTTGTGGAATGATTCATCCTAATGTATTAACTGCAGGGGGTATTGATCCACAAAAATATACTGGCTTTGCTTGGGGAGTTGGCTTAGACAGATTAACTGCAATAAAAAGAGGTATATCTGATATTAGAAAGCTAAGAGATGGTGATATTAATTTCTTGAGACAACTTTAACATATGAAACTACCCTTAAAAAGTATTACACAATTCGCTGAATGTAACCTAAATCTTGAAAAGATACTTACTACTCTCTCAAGTAAAATTGGAGAGGTAGAGGGGTATTCAGAGCTCTCTAAGATATATGAAGGGATATATATTGGAGAAATACTCTCTAAAGAGCAACACCCTAACGCGGATAAATTGGGAGTGTACAAAATCAATATTGGAGAAGATGACGAGATTCAGGTAGTTGCAGGAGATAAAAGCTTAGAGGTAGGGAACAAAGTAGCATATATAAAGCCCGGATATACGGTCCCATATACATACGGAACTGCAGAGCCATTCAAAATTAAAGCTGTAAATATGAGAGGTATAACTTCTAATGGTATGCTATGCTCTGAAAAAGAATTGAATATTGGAAATAACCATACAAAGGTCTTGGTCTTAGAACAGGAAGCACAGGTAGGGACTCTCTTTGCTGAATACTTTGAACTTAATGATACTGTTGTAGATATAGAAAACAAGGCCTTAACAAATAGGGGAGACCTATTTGGGATATTAGGATTATCAAGAGAGATATCTGCAGCACAAGGGATTCCCTTTAAGAGTCCTGATTGGTATATGAAAGATAGTGTAGATATAGATATTATCAATCCTAACTCACCGATAACTGTCGAAAATCAAGCACAAAATCTATGTCCAAGATATACCTGTATTTCAATGGATAACATTGCAATCAAGGATTCTCCTGTATGGTTAAAATCCATACTTATCAAATCCGGGATCAAGCCTATTAACAATGTCGTTGATATAACGAACTATCTATCGATTTTAACAGGACAACCTCTACACGCTTTCGATTATGAAAAGCTTCTAACAAATGACCCAATTAAAAAAGATAGTGCACATATTACAGTTCGAGTTGCAAAAGATGGTGAAAAAATCCATACCTTAGATGGAAACATAGTTGAGTTAAGTAATAACAATCTAGTTATTGCAGATTCTACTAATCCAATAGCAATAGCTGGTGTAATAGGGGGAATCGATACAGAGATAGATGAGAATACAAAAAGGGTAATAATAGAAAGTGCTAATTTCAACAAATTCAGTATTAGAAAAACCTCTATGGAATTAGGCATATTTACTGATGCGGTAACAAGATATACAAAAGGTCAACATCCCCATCTATGCTTACCAATATTACTCAAGGCAGTTGAACTGATAAAGGAACTAGCAGAGGGAGAGTGTGCTAGTAACATTGTAGATATATATAATGAGCCTCAATCTCAAAAAGGAATTACTCTCTCTATAAACAGAATAAATACTCATCTGGGAACAAACCTTGGAAAGGAAGAGATACTCAAAATATTAACAGATATTGAATATCAAATCTCTAGCCAAGATTCAGAATATATAACCGTAGTACCACCAATATTTAGAACTGATATCTTTATTCCAGAAGATATTTTCGAAGATATTGGGAGAATATTTGGATACGATAATATCGCTCCTAAACTCCCAACAAGGGATATTAGACCCACAAGAGTAAATACAAATATTCAATTAAAAAACAGAATCCGACAAATACTATCTAACTCTGGATGCAATGAGCTTGATACTTATAGCTTTACAAGTAGAGAGAATATAGAAAATGCAAAACAAGATCCTAACTTAGCGTATCATATTAAAAATTCGTTATCTCCTGACTTAGAGTTTATGAGAACTTCTCTCCTATCTTCTGCTTTAGAAAAAGGTAAGCTAAATATTCAAAAGAATATATCACCTTTCTGTATATATGAGTTTAACATTCCTCATCAGATAGGGTATGTTGATAATTTCCAATTACCAAAAGAGGATTGGCATCTTTCATTGCTCTTCTCTTCAAAAGATACACTAATAGAAGGAAGTCCATACTTTCAAGTAAAGAGATATCTTGAAAAGGTTTTAAATTCATTGGGAATAGAATCTCTTACCTATGATTTAATTTCTGATAGCTCTGAGCTAGATCTTCCAATATGGATAACAAATATTATTCCATCTTTTAATAAAAATGAAGCTGCATTAATTAAACATATTAAGGAGGGAAAGTTGACAATTGTTGGTGTAATAGGGGATTTAGATATAGATGTAAAAAACAGATTTAAATTACCCTCTTTATCTGGTGCTTTTGAAATAAACTTAGAAGAGATAGGTAAACTTGTTTCATTAAATAATGGAAATACACATGAATCTAGATATCCTTCCATAACACAAGACTTATGCTTAACTGTTTTAGATAGTATGAAATATTTCGAATTAGAAAATATTATTCAAAAAGAAATTAACACAAAAGATAGAGTAGGTTGTATAGAGTGTATTGATATATATAAAAAAGATGGAGATACTAAGAACATCACATTAAGAATAACAATCGAACATAGAGAGAAAACTCTAACTGATAAAGATTTTGAAAAGATAAGGGAAAGAATAGAAAAGAAAGTAAAGCAATTGAGTAAGTAAATCGATTCTAAATCTTGTTTTTAACTCCTCTTACAGTGCCTTCCTGAATTGGTAAAATAACTACTTCATCTGCCTCAACTGTGAAAGTAATAGACTTTGATCCAGTCTTACCATAATTATCCTTTGCTGTAATTACCAATGTATGCGTTCCTAATGAGAAAGATGATAATGATTGAGAAACATTAAATTGATCTCCAACAAGCTGTGACCCTGGTACATTATTACCATCTATCTTCATTGAGAATTCAGCAATACTTTCAAGATATCTTACGTTACCAGTAATATTCATTGTTCCACTCTTCTTAAATTTACTACCATCTGTTGGAGAAACCAATTCAATAACCGGAGCATTATCGTTCCCTAAAGGTAATGGACAAACAGCTGTTGCTGGATCCGTAAAGAGATATCCTCCCTTCTCAATCATATACTTCTTATATGTCTCCCTTTGTAATTTGTTCTCAATTTCAAATGTGATAATAACCCTGTTTTCAGTCAAACCGTATTTTTGAGCAAGATTTAAATTACTTGGTATAAGAGAATTAGCCTTACAAACTGTAACAACTTTCCTATTATCTACTTGAGGAGCTCTCCCAGAAATATATACAGTTGCCTCTTTCTCACAATCCACTCCCTCTCCAGGCATTCCTCCGGTATCTCTACACACAGTAGCAGAAACAATACCAGCTGGTCTTGTAAACAGTTCTGGTTTATACCTATCTGCTAATCTATTTGTGATTGCGTAAGCTATCGGTAGTGGTACTGTAGAACCGTATGCACCTGGTACCTTTGTATTATCGTTGTTCCCTGCCCACACTCCTACGACTAAGTTCTTGTGATACATCATCGTGGTTAAATCCTTTGGACCATCCGTAGTTCCAGTTTTAAAACATACATTTGTACCTTTCACTCTGGAATATCCAATTCCAATTCTATCTCCATGACCACCTAAATCACATAGAATATAGTTGAGAAGATATATCTCTTTTTCATCTACGACACGTTTACCCTCTTCAAATAGTGCCTCCTTTAGCACGTTCCCCTTAGAATCTTCAACCTTCAGTATTGCAACAGTGTCATTCTTAACTCCCTCGTTAGCAAATACTCCGAATGCCGCAGTATGTTCTAACATCTTCATTTCCCCAGCACCTAATGCTAAAGATAATCCATAATCAGCTTTGTTCTTTAATGTAGTAATACCAAGTTTTTCCGTCAACTGTAAGAATGTATCTATTCCAGTCATTTGTAGTGTATACACAGCAGAAAGATTTCTTGATCTACCTAGATTTCTCCTTGCAGTTCCTATACCCTCAAATTGCATATCCCAGTTATTTGGGGCATACTTCCCAAAACTCATCTTAATATCTGGAGCTAAAGTTCCTGGTGTAAACCCTCTTGCAAATGCCGCTAGATATACATACGGTTTAGCAGAAGAACCAACCTGTCTATTACTTGTCGTTATATTAACATTTCCATCAACTTTTGGATTCTCAATATTCCAATAGTCAACAGAACCAACCATTGCAAGAATCTCTCCCGTATTAGGGTTCATTACAACAGCTGCTCCATTGTTCACCTTCTTAGGCAATCCGTTTTTCGTTATACCCTTAACAACCTCGTCTTCTGCAATCTCCTGAATTGAATAGTCTAGTGAGGTTGTAACTTTTAGCCCACCTCTTTCTACTCTATCTACTCCGAACTCTGCCTCAAGAAGCTGTTTAACATAGAATACAAAGTGGGGGGCTTTAATATCAATCCTAGTAGTTATATATACCAACTCTTCTGCCTTAGCTTGTTCTATCTCTTCTTCGGTAACTCCGGTTAAGTTCTTGTGCTTTAACATCTGATCTAAGACCCAGTTCTGTCTTACCTTCGCTAATTCTGGATTACTTCCAAACAAAGGAGAATATACTCCTGGGCTTTGAATTAAGCCAGAAATTAGCGCACTCTCTGCAAGTGTTAAATCTTTTACATTTTTTCCAAAGTAAGCCTTTGCAGCAGCTTGGAATCCATAATTCACACCACCTAGTGGTATCTCATTCATATATAACTGTAATATTTGGTCTTTCGTAAAAGTTTGTTCAACCTGCATAGTAATTAGAATCTCTTTAATCTTTCTTGAGTACTTCTGTTCATACGCTTGTTCCCCTAAAACATCGTAAAGGATTGTGTTTTTAACCAACTGTTGAGTGATAGTACTTGCTCCCCTAACTACTTCTCCCTTTCGGATATTCTGTACAACAGCCATCACTATCCCAGCATAATCAACTCCCTTGTGTTGGTAAAATTCAATATCCTCTGCAGCAAGAAGTGCCCATTTTGTATGTTCTGGAATATTATCTATGGAAACAAACTCTCTGTTTTGATTCCCATAGACCGTATAAAGTAAGAGACCATTTCTGTCATAAATCTTTGTGCTTTGATCGGAGGTCCTCTCTACTAATTCATCTGGTGAAGGAAGTGAGTTCTGAAGATTCTTAAGATATACTCCTCCAATAATCAATGCTGTACAACC